>NZ_JBLWEN010000033.1:0-52018 GCF_048287415.1 Candidatus Electronema sp. JM | reverse complement strand
CGCTGGTTTGCTGACACAGTCATGGAGATTGCTTGCGCACTGCACAATTTCAGATTAAGATTCAGACCTTGGCAAAAAGTCAATGCCGATTGCTTGAAAAAATCGATATAGTGTCTAATGTTTGGGTTGGTGGATATCCTAATCAGCCAGCTTCGTTCTATAAGCTGGACAGCGAAACTGGCGCGATTCTTGATTCGTTTGATGCCCGTGTGCCCGGCTGCGGCGGTTATGGCGGAACCATTATCAATAATGAGTTCGATCAGATACTCGATCATGATTATCTCTGGTCGGCAAGTCTCTATGAAAATGCTCTTCTCCGTTATGATCCTGCTTCCAAAACAGGCATGTGCATTCCTGTCACCGCTTCATACGGCATCGGCATCAGCAATGAAGGTTTCATCTGGAACAACATGTTCCTCGCTTCAGGTGCTGTCACCAAAATTCATCCTGATGGTTTTCAAGAAAACGGCTTTCCAGTTTCCACAGGTGGTGATTTGGGAAGAGGTCTTGCTGTCACTCCAAAGGACAACAACGTCTGGTCAGCCAACAGCGGAAGCGGCACCGTATCCCGCTTAAATGCCAATGGCAAGCTGCTGGCTGTAATACCTGTCGGCAATACTCCCACAGGCGTGGCTGTGGATAAAGCAGGTAAGGTCTGGGTGACGAATCGTCTTTCTGACAATGTCATGCGGATTGATCCAGCCACGAATCAGGTTGATCTGACAGTGCCTCTTGGTGCAAATGCCCAGCCATACAATTACAGCGACATGACCGGCATCATCCGCCTTGGTCATCCGCCCATCGGCTTTTGGGATGTGGTGTACGACGGCGGCTGCAATGCCTTGTGGGACAGAATCTCGTGGAACGGGCAGGAGAACGCCGCCACCAACAGCGCAATCAAGGTGGAAGTCCGCGTGGCCGCAGACAAGGCCGGTCTTGCTGCCGTGCCGTTCAGAACCGTGACCAATGGCGAGGATCTCACTGGCATGAAAGGGCAGTTCATGGAAGTGCGGGCCACTTTGACCACGGAAGCGGCGGTCGGCCAGCGCAGTTTGCCCATCCTCCACGACCTGACCGTGCAGCACCATCCGCTGGAAATGACGGTGAACATCCCCGATCAGAAGTACAGCTTCGGCTTCGCGCCCTTTGATTTGGACGATTTCATCGCCTTCAATCCGACTGGCGACTGGTTCAACGACGTGGTCTGGTCGTATTCGCCGCTGCCTCTAGGTTGGAGCGTGAGCATTGACGCGAACCACGTGGCCACTGTCACCGGCCCGCCCAGCGAGACCAGAGATGTGCCGATCACGTTCTCGCCCCGGCTTGCTTGGAGCAGCGAGCAATGTACCGCAGAAGGCGACCAAGTGACATTCTTCGCCAATCATCCGCCGGTGCTGTGCCCGAATGCGCCGCCGCCATGCCTTCGCCAGAATAACCAAAAAATGGTTGCCGTGCCGCTGACCAGCTATGTCTGCGACCCAGACGGCGACGCAGTGACGGTGCATATCACCTCTATCACCAGCGATGAGCCAACGGCTGATAAAATTGGCGATAAAGATGCGCCGGATGCTTCGGGAATCGGAACGGACACTGCTTCTTTGCGCCAAGAGCGTGATGCCCACAGTGACGGCAGGGTCTATGTCGTCACCTTTGTCGCGAGCGACGGCAGAGGAGGGGAAACAACCCTGACATTGCCGTTCGCTGTGCCGCATAATCAGACTGGCTGCGAAGCTGTTGACAGCGGCCAGAACTACGATGCCACTGGGTTTTCGCAGGCTCCGGCAAAGAGCAAAGGCAAAAAGTAAGACCAGTCCGGCATAAACACAACAGCCCTGCATCCATCAAAGGATGGCAGGGCTGTTGTGTTCCGCAGGAGCTGCTGTTACAGATGCAGCATTTTTTTGACTGCCGCAATTACTGCGTCGCTGCTGGTCGCCTCGACGGAGAGGAGCTGGCCCTCGTTCTTGTAGAAGCCGATCAGCGGGGCGGTCTTTTCGTTGTAGGTGGCGAGGCGGTGGCTGATCGCCGCTTCGGTCTCGTCCTCGCGCTGCACAACTTTCGCGCCGCATTTGTCGCAGATGCCTGCCTGCTTGGGCGGGTTGGACTTGACGTTGTAGATGGCCTGGCACTTGGCGTTCTCGCAGGTGCGGCGGGTGCAGAGGCGGTCGAGAATGACATCTTTCGACACGTCAATGCTCACCACGCAATCCAGTTTGATGCCCAATTTGACCAGCAGCTTCTTCAGCTCCTCGGCCTGCGGAATGGTGCGCGGGAAGCCGTCGAGCAAAAAGCCCTTGGCGCAGTCCGGCTCTTGCAGCCGCTTCTCCATGATGCCCATGATCAGCGAGTCCGGCACGAGGTCGCCGCGCTTCATGTAGCCTTCGGCCTCTTTGCCCAGCTCGGTTCCGGCCTGCACGGCTCCGCGCAGGATGTCGCCGGTGGAAATCTGGACAGAGCCGTCAATAGCGGTCAGCAGCTTGGCGACCGTGCCTTTGCCTGCGCCGGGCGCGCCGAGAAGGATCAGTTTCATAGTGTTCTCCTTGTGCGTATTGGATGAAAGAGGATGATTCCAAAGTGGAAATGACAGAGCGGCATTCCGGCTCCGCCGGAGGAAAAATTCGACAGCATACACCATCTTCCGCGAAGATGATAGGGCAAAGTGGACCGCGGCGGCTGCACTCTCTCCTTGCGGTCCGGCAGCTTCTCCGCGTATAACAGAAGGGGCTGCCTGCGTTGGCGCAGGCTATTCATCCTGTCAGCAAAAAGAGGGGGGACACGATGCTGAAGAAAACTTACACCGCCACTGGGAAAAAATGCCGGGTCACGTTTCATTATGCTGACAGCGGGGCTGCGTCCGCCGCTTTGGCAGGCGAATTCAATGGCTGGTCTGCGACGGAAACCCCGATGAAGCGGCTGAAGAGCGGCGAGTTCGCTGTCACCTTGATGCTGGACGCAGGACGCGACTATGCCTTCCGCTACGTGGTGGACGGCCAGCGTTGGGTGAATGAGCCGGAGGCAGACAAGTATGTCCGCAATGAATTTGGCGAGGACAACTCTGTTGTGACTGTGCCGCTGCCGGAATAAACCTGCCTGGCGGAGATGAAATTCTGCATCCTCGGCTCTGGTTCCAAGGGCAACTGCACGCTGGTGGAATCCGGCGCAACTTCAGTCTTGCTTGATGCGGGATTTTCCGGCAAAGAGATCAAACGGAGATTAGGCCTGATTGGCCGTTCTGTCGAGGACATCACCGCCATCCTGCTCACCCACGAGCACGGCGACCACATCAGCGGGGCCGGAGTGCTGTCGCGGCAGGCACGGCTGCCGATTTATGCCAATTCCGGCACCCACCGCGCCGCTGAAGCCAAGCTCGGCAGCCTGCATCAGCGGACTGAGTTCGGCACTGGCGAAGGATTCCGCGTGGACGGGCTGGCCATTCATCCCTTCCGCATCTCGCACGACACTGCTGATCCGGTCGGCTTTGTCCTCTCAGACGGCAGCCGCTCGCTCTGCTGCTGCACTGACACCGGCAAAATCACCGCGCTGATCCGGCAGACCGCCCGCCGCTGCCACGCCCTGATCCTCGAAGCCAATTACGATCCGCAGCTCCTCGCCGCCGGGCCATATCCGCTGCCGGTGCAGCAGCGGGTGCGCTCCAGCCAAGGCCATCTTGCCAACAGCGCGGCGGCCAAGCTGCTCGGCGAGCTGACCGATGCGCCGTTGCGGCAGGTGGTGCTCGCGCATCTCAGCGAGACCAACAATCAGCCAGACATCGCCTTGGCCCAGATGGAGGAGGAACTCAGGCCGCACCGTCCATCGTTCACTATAGACATTGCCGAGCAGGCGCGGCCAACCCGGCTGTTTGAGGTCTGAAGGTCAGGCTGCCGCCAATCGCAGCAGGGCGTTGACAATCGCCACCGCAACCGGCGTGCCGCCTTTGCGGCCCAAGGCGGTGATGAAGGGATAGGGCTTGCTGGCGAGAATGGCCTTCGACTCTGCCGCATTGACAAAGCCCACCGGCACGCCGACGACCAAATCCGGGGCAAAAAGGCTGCGCTCAATCAACTCCATGATTTTCAGCAGAGCGGTGGGGGCGTTGCCGACCACGGCAATGCCGATGCTCTTGTCCGCCGCCAGCTCCACCGCCGCTTCGGAGCGGGTTGTCCGCTGCGCCGCCGCCAGCTTGGCCGTTTCCTCTTCCGCCACCCGGCAGATCACGCTGCCGCCAAACCGCGCCAGCAGTCCTTTGGAAATGCCGCTGGCCGCCATGTTCACATCCACCAGAATGTTTTTCCCGGCGCGGATCGCCCGCAGCCCTGCCTCCATCGCCTGCGGATGAAAGCGCAGGTTGTCGGCGAAGGAAAAATCGCCGGTGGCGTGAATGCAGCGGCGCACCACAGCGAACTGCTCCGGGCTGAAGGCAGTCGGGCCAAGCTCGGCTTCAATGATGCGGAAGCTCGCCGCTTCGATCTCCAGCGGGTCAACAATCTGCAGTTCAGGCACGTTCATTGGTTCCGAATCCTTCGTAATTCCGCTGTCAGCCAATCGGCGGAGCGCAGCGTTGGGCTGCCTTGGCATTGCACGGTGTACGGTGCGCCGCTGAGGCTGCTGGTGCTGGCGGCCAATCGGATAAAATCCTCGGCTGAATGCACCTGCCCGTTGCTCAAGGCGTAACGATATTTTTTGTCAATATGCCCAGCCGCTTCACTGGGGTCGTACCACGTGCCGTTCCGGTTGAAGCGGCAAGAGGCTGTCTTGATAAAATGCAGCAGTGCGGCAATTTCTTGCGCGCTTTTCGGTGCAATCTGTCCAGCGGCGGAGAGCGGCAGCAGCAGCAAGATGGTCAGCAAAATAATTCTTTTCATATCACGCCTAATTTATTGTTCTGCGGCTGTATGCCAACAGCAGCATAAATTTCCTGCAACGGAATGCCGTGCTCTGCCGCCAATCGGGCACAGTCCTCATATTCCGGCTTACCCCGGACACTGCCGTCCGGCAGCTCCACTTGCTTGCCGCGCACCTTGCCCCAAGGCGTTGTCAGCTCCACAGTATTCCGGGGCAACGTCATGCGTTGCGCCCGATAAAAACGAAGGCCAATCGCGCTGGTTTCGGTCAGCAGCAAGGTTTTCAAGGATGCTGCATGGGCTGAATCCGCAATGACTTGGAGCAGAAAACCAGGCCGCCCTTTTTTCATCTGAATCGGCATCAAGCTGATATCCAATGCGCCTGCGGCCAGCAGTTTAGCGGCAACATGCGGCCATAATTCCGGGTTCCAGTCATCAAGCTGGGTTTCAATTATCTCGACCTGCTGGGCTTCTTCCACAGAGTGACGAGTGCCGATCAGCAGCCGGAGCAGATTAGGCCGCCGGTCGCGGCGTTCCCGCGTGCCTGCGCCATAGCCGGTTTGCTCAATGGTCATGGCTGGCAGCGGGCCGAAGCTGCGGCTGAATTCCACGGCCAAGGCCGCGCCAGTCGGCGTGACCAATTCCTGCACTAAATTTTCCCCATGCACCGGCACGCCCTTGAGCAATTCGCAGACCGCAGGCGCAGGCAGGGGCAGTTCGCCGTGCTGGCAGCGCACCCAGCCACGCGGCAGGGGAAGGGGGGAGCAAATGACCTCGTCAATGCCGAGCTGCTTCAGGCCGATCACCGCGCCGACGATGTCAATCAGGGCATCAAGTGCGCCAACTTCATGAAAATGCACCTCGGCTGTGGTCGTGCCGTGGACTTTGGCTTCTGCCTCAGCCAGTCGCCGGAAGACCGAGAGAGCGTGGGCGGCGGTCTCTGTGTCCAGCTTGGATTGCTCCAGCAGGAGCTGAATATCAGCTAAGTGTCTGGGCTGGCGCACTTCTTCTGTCCGCACCCGGACCATCACCGCCCGCAGCCCAGCCTTGACCACTGGCTTGCTTTCCAACCGCCAGCCGGGCAGCTTGAGCTTGACCAGCTCATTCCGCAGCGTGTCCTCCGGCAGCCCGGCAGAGAGCAGTGCGCCCAGCAGCATGTTGCCGCTGATTCCAGAAAAGCAGTCCAAGTAGCAGGTGCGCATGATGGCCGTTCAGGTGAAGCGTTCGCCCACTGGCAGCTTCATGCCGCAGATGCAGGCTTGAACGCACATTCGTTTTTTGCCTTCCGGCTGAATTTCTTTCATCAACAGATAATCCCGGCCAGTGGCCACCAGAATGCCCTGGCAGTCGGCCCGGCAGAGAGTGCCCGGCGGCTCGCCGACCAAACCCGGCACCACCTGCGGCTGAAAGAAGCGGAAGCGGCGGTTGTCAATGAAACTGTAGGCGGACGGCCACGGATCAAAACCACGAATCAGGCAGTGCAGTTCAGCGGCGGATTTGTTCCAGTCTAAATGCCCCTCTTCTTTCGCCAGCATGGGCGCATAGGTGGCCTGCGTCTCATCCTGTTTGGTCGGAGGAAGCTGGCCTGCTTTCAGCCGGGTGATGGCCTCCAACAAAGTTTCGCTGCCGAGCCAGGCCAATTTTTCCGCCAGACTTGCCGAGGTGTCCTCGTCGCTGATCGGCAGGCGGGCGGGCAAAAGAATATCGCCGGTGTCAATGCCCTCGTCCATCTGCATGATGGTCACGCCGGTTTCGCGTTCGCCATTGAGCAACGCCCGTTGAATCGGCGCGGCCCCCCGATATTTAGGCAGCAGCGAGCCGTGCACGTTGATGGTGCCGAGACGCGGCAGGCGGAGCAATCGGCCCGGCAGAATTTTGCCGTAGGCGATGACCACGGCCAAGTCTGCCTGCACGGCTTGGATGGTCTCAAAAAATTCGTCGGTGCGGATGCTGTCGGGCTGAAGCACTGGAATGCCAGCCTGCTCGGCCAGTGTTTTCACCGGCGGAGAGCAGCATTTCCGGCCCCGGCCTTGGGGGCTGTCGGCCCGGCAGACCACAGCGGCCACGTCGTCCGGGCCGTCGAGCAGGGCTTGCAAACTGGGCACGGCAAATGCAGGGGTGCCCATGAATACGATGCGCAGGGGAGAGATCATGACAACGGCGGCAAAGCTGAGGACAAACGGCTTGAACGTGGTCTTTTTTTTCCTCATGCGGTACAATGGCCGCATGTTTTCAGAAAACGTCTCTACGTTACACAAAAAGATGAAGCAGTTCAACGCAGATTTGCATCGTCATGGCCTCTGAAGCTCCGGTCGGCACCCTCCATATCGTCGCCACGCCGATTGGCAACCTTGGCGACATCAGCCGCCGCATGGCCGAGACGCTGGCCGCCGCTGATCTTATCGCCTGCGAAGACACCCGGCACACGCGCAAGCTGCTCTCGCATTTGCAAATCAGCGCGAAATTGGTGAGCTGCCGCCGCGAGAATGAGCAGGAGCAGGCAGCCGCCCTGATTGCCCGGCTGCTGGCAGGCAAAAACGTGGCCTTTGTTTCCGACGCAGGCACACCCGGCCTTTCGGACCCCGGCGCGGCCTTGGTGCGGGCGGCGCGGGCCGCAGGGGTGCCGGTGCTGCCAGTGGCTGGACCATCTGCCTTGGCAGCGGCCCTGTCTGTTGCCGGGCTGCAAGAAACCGCTTTTTATTTCGGCGGCTTTTTGCCAGCCAAGCAAAACGAGCGGCGCAAGCAGCTGACCGCCCTGAAAACGCTGCCGTGCCCGCTGTTTTTTTATGAAGCGCCGCACCGCATTGAAGCGACTTTAGCGGACTGCCTCGCAGTCTTCGGCGACCGGCAGGCTCAACTTTTCCGCGAATTGACCAAGCTGCACGAAGAGCATTTGGCCGGAACCTTGTCCGCCCTGCTGGAGCAGCTGCGCGGCAAGGCGCGGGGCGAGCTGGTGCTGCTCGTCAGCGGCTGCGAGCATACGCCGACGGCAGAACAGCCCGGCAGCTTAGATGAGCTGCTTCTTTGGCATCGGGAACACGGCAGCTCGCTCAAGGATGCAGTCCGCCAGATTGCTGCTGATCTTGACTTGCCCAGATCGCAGGTTTATCAGCAGGCCCTCAAAGCATGGGCACGCTGAATTCATTTTACAGGTTCTATTTTTCGTTCTACAATTTGGAATTATTTCTTCATCAGCAGACAAGAGAAAACATGGCAGACAATATCCTTTTGATCGGGTTCATGGGTGTGGGCAAAGGCCGTACCGCCCGCGCTTTGGCAGAGCAAACAGGCCGCTTCACCGTGGACACCGACGATCTGATTGAAAGCATGACCAAGATGAAAATCCGGCAGATTTTCGCGGAACAGGGTGAGGCGCACTTCCGCCAGTTGGAGCAGCGGGCCGCCGATTGGCTGGAGCATCATGTCAGCGGCACGGTGGTTTCTGCCGGGGGCGGCTTTTTCATGGTCAAAAATATGCAACGGCTGGGCAAAGTAGTTTTTCTTCACTCACCCTTGGAGGCCATTCTGGCAGCCCTGCGCCGCCAGCCTGACGCTGAGGCAAAAATGAAAAAACGGCCCTTGCTGCAAGACTTGGACCAGGCAGAGCGGCTGTTCACAGAGCGGCTGCCGCTGTACCGCCGGGTGGCGGATATGGAAATTGCTGTCCAAGGCCGGGAAAACGCGGACATTGCTGCTGAGATCGCCTTCCGGCTGCGCGGATGAGCGGCGACAGTCCGATCATGCCAGTCAGCCCAGCGAACTGGCAGCATCTTCTGCTGATTTTTGACGCGCTCGGCAGCTATGCCCTTGTCCTTGACCGGCACGGAATAGTCCTCGCCGCCAACCGCATCTTTTTAGACACGGTTGGTCTGGGCCGCGACGAAGTTGCAGGCATGTCGCCAGACAAGCTGGAGTCGCACCTTTCCGGCCTCAAAGAGCAGCTTGCTGAACTCGGCGGCGGCGCGGCCCGCACCTTCAACACCCGGCTGACCGACCGGCGCAGCAAGGTTTTCATCGCCGAAATGAGCCTGATCCGCTTGGAGGAGGAGCAGGGCGGCGGACTGCTCTGCACAGGCCGCAGCCTGCACCGGCTGACCGGCTGCCAAGAGGCCGCTCTTCGCCGCACTGAGCAGCAGCTCATCGCCGCCAACCGCCTGAAACGCAAGTTCATCGCCAATATCAATCACGCCATCCGCACCCCGATGAACGCCATTATCGGTTATGCGGAAATTCTGGCGGAATCCGGCCTCACGGAACAGCAGCAGCGTTTTGTCAGCACCATCCGCAAAAACGGCACGGCCTTGGTCTCGATCATCAACGACGTGATGGAGCTGTCCAAGCTGGAGAGCGGCAGTGTCAAGGTGCTGAAATCCGCCGCCAATCTGCGGGCGGTGGTCGAGCAGGCCGCCGACCTTTTCACCGATCAAATCCGGGCGAAAAAGCTGGAATTTTTGTGGACGGTCGAGCGGGACTTGCCAGAGATGTATCTGATGGACGCGGATCACTGCCGTCAGGTGTTGATCAATTTGATCAGCAATGCGGTCAAATTCACCGAACGGGGCCGGATCGTCCTGAACGTGAGCGGCGCAGAGGCGGCTCCGGGCTGCTGGGAGCTGTTTTTTCGGCTGGAGGACAGCGGCATCGGCCTTTCCGTTGACGAGCAGCTCTCGCTGCGCGAGCTGTTTGAGCAGCAGCTTGAGCAGGTCAGCATCCGCGACGGCACACGGCTCGGCTTGACCCTGTGCGCCCGCCTGACCCAGATGATGGGCGGCGGCATTCAATTCGAAAGCGTTCAAGGGCAGGGCAGCGTCTTCATCTTCACCATGCCTGTGCAAGCCGTGGACAAGCCTGCCGGGCCGAGCTGTGTCCGGGTGCCGCAGGAGAAAAAAAGCGATCCGGTGCTGCTGGTGATTGACGACATGCCGGAGATGTCGAATTTAATTAAAATTTACTTTGCGAATTCGTCAGTCCGGGTGCTGGAGGCGAGCGGGCCGGAGGACGGCTTTGCCTTGGCTGTGGCCGAGCAGCCAGATTTGATTCTGATGGATTTGGATCTGGCCGGGGCTGACGGCAGAGACTTGGCCAGCCGGATCAGACAGGAGGAGCGCACCGCCCATCTTCCGATAGTCGCCATGACCGGTTTCATGCTCGACAAAGAAGGCTTGCAGCCCCTGTTTGATGATTTTTTGCCCAAGCCGTTTCACCTTCAAGAATTGCAGATACTGGTGGCCCGTCATATCCACATTGACCGGGGCGGAAATGACAGCCCGCACTGGGCCACGCCGAAAAGTGTTCCTGATCTCAGCCGGATCAGGACGGTCTGGAGCAGCGAGCTGGAGAATGCCTACCGGCAAGCCGAGATGAGCGGCAATTTGGAGGATGCCTGCGCGTTAGGCCGAAAAATGGAGGAATGCGGCCAGCAGACCAAGACCGAGGCTCTGACAGCAATGGGCCGGGATTTGCAGCATTGTGCGCAGGATTTGGATATCAGAGGGGTCGAGCAGGTGCTGACCGCCCTCCGCAAGGCTGCCGAGGTAGAAGAATGAGCAGGCCGCTGGTTTTCATTGTTGATGACGTGCCGGAGAATATTCAGATCGCTCTTGCCCATCTGAAAAGTCTTGATCTTGACTTTGCCTACGCCACCTCCGGCGAGCAGGCGGTTGAGCGGATGCGCCGCCGGATGCCTGACCTTGTTCTGCTGGACGTGATGATGCCGGGCATGGACGGCTTTGAAACCCTGCGTGAATTCCGCAAAATTGACGGAGCGCTGTCTATTCCAGTGATTTTTCTCACAGCCCGCTCAGAACCGGAAGATGTGGCCAAAGGATTTGAGCTGGGCGGCGTGGACTACATCACCAAGCCGTTTCATGGAGTTGAGCTGCGCTCCCGCGTCCGCAATCACTTGGATTTGCACCGCTACAAAATGTATTTGGAGCAGACGGTTGAAGTCCGCACCAGAGAAGCCAGCCTGCTCAAAGATATCACTATTGTAGCGATGGGCGAGCTGGCCGAGCACCGCGACACCGACACTGGCGGCCACATCCAACGCACCCGCTCCTTTGTCCGCGCTCTGGCGGAAGAACTGCGCCGTTCTGGCAAATTTGTTGATCTTCTCAGTCCAGAATACATCACCTTGCTGTATAAGACCGCGCCGCTGCACGACATTGGCAAAGTCGGCATCCCGGACGGCATCCTGCTGAAAAAAGGCCGCCTGAACTGGGATGAATTTGAAATCATGAAGCTGCATGTCCGCTACGGCGAGGAAGTTATTGATAAATTGTCAAAAATGGCAGGCGAGCCAATGGCCTTTCTTCTGTGCGCTAAAGATTTGGTCGGCGGCCATCACGAAAAATTTGACGGCAGCGGCTATCCCAGAGGGCTGGCTGGACGCGACATCCCTTTGGCCGGGCGGATTATGGCGTTGGCGGATGTGTATGACGCGCTCCGCACCCGCCGGGCCTACAAGCCTGCATTCACGCATGAGCAGACGATGGAGATCATCACCCATGAAGAAGGCCGCAACCGCCATTTCGACCCTGATGTCTTTGATGCCCTGCTGCGGGTGGAAAAGGAGTTTGCGGCCATTGCTCAGAAAAACCGGGACGAGATGATGTGCTGAACCGCTTCAACAACTAACAATCGCTGGAGAAACTTCATGGGCAACAAAGTCGGTTTGGCGCGGGCGGCCTTGTATCGTTTTGTCTCTTTGCTCTGCCGGGATGAAACTTCTTTGCCGCTGCTGGAGAAGCTGGCGGCAGAACAATTTGTCGTGCAAATCGGGCGGTTGCATGAGCATTCTGCCAGCGGGCGGCTGGCAGCCGGTTTGCACCGGATGAGCCTGTTTCTCCAATCCATGCCGCTTGAAGACGCGTTCCGCGAGCTGCGGCATGAGTATGCCGAGCTGTTTCTCAGCGCAGGGCAAAATCCAGTCTTTCCTTATGCGTCGAGCTGCCTTTCCGGCGAGCCGTTAGTCATGCAGGAAGCGGTTTTTCAGGTGCGGAAAATTTATCGTGACAGCGGCCTGCATAAAACTCCTGACTGGCCGGATATGGATGACCATATCGCCGCAGAGCTGGAATTTATGGCCTATTTGGCTGGAAGAGCGGGCAGCGAGGTGCTGCAAGCGGATTTTCTCTGCAACTGCCTGCTGACGTGGGCAGACAAGTTCTGCGCCATGCTTGCGGCTTCAGCCAAGACCGAGTTTTATAACGGGCTGGCGGCACTGCTTAAGGCAATGCTGGGCAGCGACAGCGCATTTCTCGCCGGAGACGCGGAACAAGGCACCGCCTTGGCTGCGCTTGGGCAGATCATCGCTGGACTGGAGCTGGAAAGCGGTTTGCGCACGCTGGCAGAAGGTTCGGCACAAATTGAGCATGAGCACACGGTCAAGACACATTGCTACGTCTGTCTTGGTCTTTGCGGGCAGGAGGTCAGCGTCAAGGACGGCGTGATTACCGGCTGCAAAGGGCTGCCCAGCGATCCCAAGGGCGGCGGACGGCTTTGCATCAAAGGCGCGAATGCCCACAAAAGCACCTATTCGGCCTACCGCCTGAAAAGCCCGCTGATCCGCGAAAACGGCAGATTCCGCAAGGCATCCTGGGAGGAGGCACTTGATCTCGTTGCCGCCACGCTGAAGAGCTTTGATCCCAAGATTGTCGCTTTTCATCAGGGCAATGACTACAACAGCTGGTGCCATGATGCGCTCATGGCGGCTTTGGGTGTGCCGAACAAGACCACCCACCGGCAGATGTGCGACAATCCTAATCGCATGGCCAATGAGCACTGCTACAGTGAAAAGCGGCCTTGGCTTGACTACGCCCATTCGCGCTACATCCTGCTTTTTGGCATCAACGAGCTGGCGACTTCCGCCGGGCAGCGCAAGGTCAACCTGCTCAAGCAGGCGGTGAAAAATGGTGCCAAGCTGGTTGCGGTTGATCCGCGCCGTTGCGAAACCGCCCAGCTTGCCACGGAGTGGATTCCAATCCTTCCTGGCACAGACGGGGCAATGGCGATGGCAATGTGTCATGTTATTGTCGCCGAGGAGCTGCATGACAAAAATTTCGTGGCGGACTGGTGCTATGGTTTTGCGGAATTTAAAAAGCGGCTCTTGGGCGAGGAAGACGGAATAGCCCGCACGCCGCAGTGGGCTGAGGCCATTTGCGGCGTGCCTGCGGCAACCATTGCCCGCTTGGCCCGTGAATTCGCCGCTGCTGCCCCGTACGCAGGCGCATTGTCGTGGACTGGCGTGGCTCAGGCGCCAAACGCCACGCACGCGACACAGGCGGTGCAGGCTCTCAATGCCCTGCTCGGCACGTTTGATGCGCCCGGCGGCCCTGCTCTGATCGGCAAACGCAAGCTGGCCTCGCCTTGGGCGGACAATCAGCCCAAACCGCCAAACAATGCGGAAAAATTCAAACTCAATTCCGGCAGGCTGTGGAGCGGCTGGATTCCCGCGTATTTTGAGGAAGATGTGCAGGCCGGGCGGCTGCAAGCCCTGCTCTGCTATTTCGGCAATCCGGTCATGTCCAGCGGCTCGGAACCGTCGTTGCGCCGGGCCATGGAGGGGCTGAAGTTCTCCTGCGCCATAGACTGCTATATGAGCAACACCGCCGAGTTATGCGACGTGGTGCTGCCTGACTGCACCTATCTTGAGCAAAGCCGAGTGGTTTCCGACTGGATGTATGAGTCGTTCATTTCACTCGGCCAGCGGGCTGTGCAGCCACTGTATGAATCGCGGCCAGCGGTCTGGATTTTCACTGAGCTGGCTAAACTGCTTGGTTTTAGTGAGTTTTTTCCGTGGCAGAGCGAGGAGGAATATCTGCGCAACCAGCTCCGCAATCAGCAGGTGACGCTGGAGGAGCTGCGCCAGAGCGGTTATTTCATCACTGATCCGCAGGAATTCCGCAAATATCAACGCTGGACTTCAATCAACCCGCCGTCGGGCTATGGTTCGTCCGGCAGCAGCGCGACCGGCAAATATAATTTTATCAATCCAGTTGCGGAAAAAGCCGGGGTGAACGCTCTGCCCGATTATCTGCCGCCGTGGGAAGATTGGCCGGAGCTGGAGCCAGATGCGGACTATCCTCTGCTGCTCGGCTACTTTCGGGTGCTGGAGCATGAGCATACCGCCACCTGCTGGAATCCAGCTTTGATGAGCCAGTGCGGCAGCAATCCGGTCTGGATCAACTGGCTGGACGCGAAACGGTTCGGCATCGCTGACGGCGACCAGGTTGTTGTGGCGTCGCCGTGGGCGGAAGTTAAGGCAACCGCCAAGGTGACATGGGACATCCGTCAAGGTGTGCTGGCGGCGGCTGGCGGTTTCGGGGGCCGCTACGGTTTGGAAGGCGACCCCAAATTTCCCAAGTGCGGCGGCTTCAACACCAACACCCTACTGCCGCCGAATCTGGCCTGCAAATGGTCCGGCACACCGCCGCTTAATATATCAAAACCAGAATTGTAAAATCAACAGGTTGGCAGTTGAACTGCGTAACTCCTCTATAGTATTTTCCACCTTGGCCCGTTGTTTGTCAGCAGAGCAGGCGGTGGATTGCCGCCGACGTTTTTGAAAACATGCCGCATGTTTTCCGTGCGCTGCTCCATCTGACGGCAGAGCAGGATATGATGGATGCAAGCAAAAAAACGGCAGTAAGTTCATATGGCTGTTGACACGATAGGGCTGCCAGCAATATACTGAAAAGCTCACAACAGGCTCTAAACATTCATGCGGCGTTTTTTTTACGATCCAGCGCAGGAAACTGCTGACTGTGTGCTGATCAGTGGGGCGGAAGCGCACCATCTCAGAACGGTGCTGCGGATGCGGCCCGGCGATGCGGCGGAGCTGCTTGACGGAGCAGGGGGCGTAATTTCCTGCGAAATCGAACAGCTTAACCATGACTTTGTGACATTCCGCATCCTCAGCCGCCGCCGCGAGCCGGAGTCGTCCAGCCCATTGACGTTGGCTGTTGCGCTGCTGAAAGGCAAAAAAATGGATATGCTGATTCAGAAAGCGACTGAACTGGGTGTGCGCAGCTTTTTGCCGGTGATGACGCGTTATTGTGAACCTCAGGGCCGAGACAGCGAGAGCCTTGAGCGCTGGCAGCGGATCATGCTGGAAGCCTGCAAACAGTGCGGACGGGCCACGCTGATGCACATCGCTCCGCCGCAGCCGCTGGCTGCATTGAATCTTCCGAGCGACGGCCTGAAAATTATGCCGTGGGAAGGCGAGACGGTCTGCACATTTTCTGCTCTCGGCGTGCAGGCCGGACAGCCGGTCACGCTGCTGATCGGGCCGGAAGGCGGTTTTCATCCATCTGAAGTAGAGCAGGCGCGACGCAGCGGCTTTAAAACCGTCTCCCTTGGCCGAAGAACGCTGCGGGCGGAAACTGCCGCCATAACTGCCGCCGTGCTGGCCCAGCAGGTGCTCGGCGGCTTTGATCGTTGATTTTTTTTGCGTAACCCAACAATGGCTCTTAGAAAAATCATTACCCATCCTCATCCAGTGCTGCGTGAGCAGGCGGTGAAAATCACTGAATTTAATCGCGCGCTCCAAGAGCTGGCCCAGGACATGGCTGAGACTATGTATCACGCCCAAGGCGTGGGACTGGCCGGCAATCAAATCGGCGTGGCCCGTCAGATCGCGGTGGTGGATATTTCCGCCAGTGAGGAGGAGCGGAACTATATTGTGCTCGTGAATCCGGTGCTTTCCGACGGAGAAGGCTGCGAAAGCGGCAAGGAAGGCTGCCTGAGCGTGCGGGAATATGATGCGAAGGTGGAGCGTTTCAAAAAAATCCGGGTCATCGCCCAAGATGCGGAAGGCAACCCGTTAGATTTCATCGCCGAAGACCGCTTTGCCCGCATCATTCAGCACGAGGTGGATCATCTGCACGGCATCTTGTTTATTGACCGAATCAGCAGGCTCAAGCAGGATATCTATAAGCGAAAGCTGAAAAAATTGCTGACTGAGAACTAAGAGTCATTATTAGGAATTACGTGGTTTGCATTCAACCTGTTGTAATTATTGAATTTTCGATTGCGTAATTCCTGTCCGTATTGATTTTCATGATATTTGTTGGCCAGATATGAAGCCGCGAGGCGCAAAGAGATTTAAGATTTGACATCCGTCCGCATTTCCGGTAGTAAGTTTCAGTCCGAAAAATGAATTACGCAGCCGTTTGTTCCGGCTGTTCTTTTTTTCAACGCGGCGCCAGGAGCTGTTCTATGATTTCCGTTGACATCACCGTCTTCTTCCACATCATCAACATGCTGGTTTTAATGGCTGTGCTGAACCGGATTCTGTACAAGCCGGTCATCGCCATGATGGACAAACGGCATGAAACCTTGGACAACCTGAGCGGCGAGGCCGAGCAGTTCGAGCAGCACGCCCGCACCCGGCAGGCCGAGCTGGACCGGAAGCTGCACGAGGCCAGCGTCAAAGCGAAAAAGACTTTGGAGGCGGCGCGGGGCGATGCCGAACGGGCCGGGGCGGAGCGGCTGGCCGAGATTCGGGCTGAAGCGGGCAGCGAGAAAGAGCAGCAGCTTGCTGAAATCCGTGCCAGCTTCGATGTCGCCCGGAGCGAGCTGCTGGCGAATATTAATGGCGTGGCTCAGGACATGGCGGCCAAGATACTGGGAAGGAGCGTGCAGGCATGAAAATGAAGAAAGTTCTGCCGCTGCTGGCGGCGGCCTGGCTCTGCGCCGGAGCGGCGGGCGCAGTCTTGGCTGAGGAGCATGGCGGCGCAGGACATGCGCAGGAGCAGGCGACGCATCAAGCCGCTGCCGGGCATGAGACAGCACCCGCTCATGGAAGCGGTGAAGCGGCGCATGGCGAAGGTCACGGCGGCGCACATGCCGCGCCGATGATCACGCCGGAGAAGTTGAAAGACCTGCTCTGGCGCACGCTCAACTTTGCCGCGCTGGTGTTCCTGCTGGTGAAATTCGGCGGCAAGCCGATAACAGATGCTTTGGGCAGCCGCCGCAAGGCCATTGAAGGAGAGCTGCGCGAGCTGCAAATGAAGCGCGATGAGGCCGAGCGGTCTTACAAGGAATTTTCAGCGCGGCTGGAAGGCATGGAAGCGGAAATTGAGCTGACTGTTCAGCGGGCGATAGACTTGGCCAAAGAGGAACGGCACCGCATTCTCACTGAAGCTGAAGCGGCGGCGCGGGACATCCGGCGGCAGGCTGAGGCGGCGGTGGCAACAGCGGCGGCGGCGGCGGCGCAGCAGCTTCAGGATGAGGTGGCCGAGCAGGCGGCGGCGATGGCCGAGCAGCTGCTCATCAGAAACCTGAGCCAGGCGGATCAGGTCGCGATCATTGAACAGTATCTGGAAAGGGCGGCGCAATGAGACAGATCATTTTGGCCAAACGCTACGCCAAGGCCATTTTTACCCTTGGCAAGGAAAACGGCGCGGTGGATGTGTACGCGCAGACCCTGCGCGACATCGCCGACCTGTTCAGCAATCCTGAGCTGGGAGTTGCGGATGCGCTGACCAATCCCCTCTACCCCTTGGATGTCCGCCTGAAGGTCATGGCCGGGATCGCCGAGGCGGCGGGCGCGGACTCGCTTTTGGGCGCGTTCCTCCACCTGCTGGTGGAGAAAAAGCGGGTCTCTGCCCTGCCGGAAGTCGCGGGCCAGCTGCGGCACATGCTGGAGCGCGAGGAGAACATCAGCCACGGCTGGGTCACGACCGCTGTCGAGGCCGATGAGGCCCTGCTGGGAAAAATCCGGGTCACACTGGAAAAAATTACAGGAACTAAGGTTATTCTTGAGGCGCAGGTTGATCCCTCAATCATCGGCGGCATGGTGGCCAAGGTCGGTGATCTGGTGCTGGACGGCAGCATCCGCACGCAGCTTCAGGAATTAAAGGAATCCATCAAGGGGAGAGTGTGAGTCAGATGCAGATCAAAGCCTCGGAAATCAGCCGGATCATTAAAGATCAGATATCAGGCTACAAGAGCGGCATAGACCTCAAGGAGACCGGCACGGTCATCTCCGTGGGCGACGGCATCGCCCGCGTCTATGGCGTGGAGAACTGCCAGGCCATGGAGCTGCTGGAGTTTCCCGGCGGCATCATGGGCTTGGCCCTCAACCTTGAGCAGGACAACGTCGGCGTGGCAGTCATGGGCGACTGCCGCAAAATCATGGAAGGCGACATCGTCAAGCGCACCGGCAAGATTGCCGAAGTGCCGGTCGGGCCGGAATTGGAAGGCCGGGTGGTGGATGGCATCGGCCAGCCGATTGACGGCAAAGGGCCGCTGAACGCCAAGCTGACCCGCAAGATGGAGGTTGTCGCTCCCGGCGTTATCGCCCGAAAAAGTGTGCATGAGCCGTGCTACACCGGCTACAAGGCGGTTGACGCGATGACTCCGGTTGGACGCGGCCAGCGCGAATTAGTCATCGGCGACCGCCAGATCGGCAAGACCGCGCTCTGCGTGGATGCGATCATTGCCCAGAAAGGCTCTGGCGTGCACTGCGTCTATGTCGCCACTGGCCAGAAGAAATCTACAGTGGCTCTGGTGGTTGAGGCCCTGCGCAAGCACGGGGCAATGGAATATACAACTGTCGTCGCCGCCTGCGCTTCGGATCCCGCGCCGATGCAATATGTTTCTGCAATGACCGGCTGCGCGATGGCCGAGTATTTCCGCGACAACGGCCAGCACTCGCTGATTGTTTATGATGATCTGTCCAAGCAGGCTGTGGCCTACCGCGAGCTGTCCCTGCTCCTGCGCCGTCCGCCTGGACGCGAGGCATATCCCGGCGACATCTTCTTCAACCACTCCCGTCTGCTGGAGCGGGCTTCCAAGTTGAGCGACGCGCTTGGCGCAGGCTCAATGACCGCCTTGCCGATCATTGAAACTCAGGCTGGCGATGTGTCCGCCTTTATCCCAACCAACGTTATTTCGATCACGGACGGCCAAGTTTTCTTGGAGCCAAGTTTGTTCTTCGCCGGTGTACGTCCGGCCATCAACGTCGGTATTTCTGTCTCCCGCGTCGGCGGCGCGGCGCAGGTCAAGGCGATGAAGCAGGTTGCAGGCACGCTGCGGCTTGATCTGGCCCAATACCGCGAGCTGGCCGCTTTCGCCGGTTTCGGCTCTGACTTGGATGCAGCCACCCAAGCCAAGCTGACACGCGGCGAGCGGCTGGTGGAAATCCTCAAGCAGCCGCAGTATCAGCCCCTGCCGATGGAAAAACAAGTCACGATCATCTTCGCAGGCACCAAGGGCTTTCTTGATGAATTCCCGGTCAACATGCTGGCTGAGTACGAGCAGGAACTGTACGGCTACATCGAGATGCATGAGCCGTCCATCTTCGCCGAGCTGCGCGAGAAGCAGGCTATCTCGCCGGAGCTGGATCAGAAAATAAGAGCGGCGCTGAAGACCTTCGGCAGCACCTTCAAGGCCGCCAAAGGCCTGAACTGAGCGCGGGGCACGAGCCATGCCAGGATTGAAGGAAGTCAAAAACAAGATCGAGGGCGTGTCCAAAACCGCGCAGATCACCAAGGCGATGAACATGGTCGCCTCGGCCAAGCTGCGCGGGGCGCAGCAGCGGATGGAGGCCTTCCGGCCTTATGCGGCCAAATTCGCCGAAGCGATGCGCAAGCTCTCCGGCGGCGCAGGCAGCGGCCAGCCGCTGATGGCTGTCCGCGAGGTGCGTCATGTCGAGCTGATCATCATCACTTCAGACCGGGGCCTCTGCGGCAGCTTCAACGCCAACGTCATCAGCAAGGCGCAGAAGCTGATCGCGCAATACGAAAGCGAAAGCAAAAAGGTCACGCTGGTGACCGTGGGCAACAAGGCGACGCGGGCCTTCAAACGCTCCGGCAAAATCCGCCGCTCCTTCACGGACATCATGGGCACCTTCCAGATGTTCAACGCCCGCGAGATCGCTGAGGAGTCCGCAGAGCAGTTCCTCAGCAAGGCGGCGGATCAGGTCGAACTGGTCTATGCCCGCTTCAAGTCGCTCTCCGCGCAAGTGCCGATGCAGGAAACCCTGCTGCCGATCAAACCGGCTGAGAACGGGGCTGAGGAGAAGAATCCGACCGAATATTTGTTCGAGCCGTCGCCCGCCGAGATATTGGAGAACCTGCTGCCGCTGTATCTGAACGTGCAGGTTTTCCACGCCATGCTGGAGGTGGGCGCGGGCGAGCAGGCGGCGCGGATGACGGCGATGGACAACGCGACCACGGCCTGCGGCGACATGATCCGGGAGCTGAAGCAGCTCTACAACAAGGCCCGGCAGGCGGCCATCACCGGCGACCTGATGGACATTGTCGGCGGCGCGGAAGCCCTGAAAGGCTAAGAGACAGACGAATTCAGAGAGATTCTGGGAGACATAGAAATGGGCATAGGAAGAATCATCCAGGTGATCGGGCCTGTTGTTGACGTGGAATTCAAAGCAGCCGAGCTGCCCGCAATCATGAGCGCGCTGTTCGTGACCAATCCAGGTATTGACAATACCGAGGAAAATCTGGTCATTGAGGTGGCGCAGCATCTGGGCGACAACGTGGTGCGCTGCATCGCCATGGATCAGACCGACGGCTTGGTGCGGGGCATGGCCTGCCGCGACTCTGGTCAGCCGATTTCCATTCCGGTCGGCGCGCCTGCGCTGGGCCGGATCATGAACGTGGTGGGAAGGCCCGTGGACGGCCTCGGCGTGATTGACAAGAGCAAGACCATGCCGATCCACCGCGCCGCGCCGGAGTTCACCGAGCAGGACACCGAGGTGAACGTCCTCGAAACCGGCATCAAAGTGCTCGATCTGCTCGTGCCCTTCCCGCGTGGCGGCAAGATGGGCCTCTTCGGCGGCGCAGGCTGCGGCAAGACGGTCATCATGATGGAGATGGTCAACAATATCGCCATGCAGCACGGCGGCATCTCCGTCTTCTGCGGCGTGGGCGAGCGCACCCGCGAGGGCAACGACCTTTACATGGAGATGAAGGAGTCCGGTGTTCTCTCCAAGGCCGCGCTGGTCTATGGCCAGATGACCGAGCCGCCCGGAGCGCGCGCCCGCGTCGCCCTGACCGGTCTCACTGCCGCCGAGTATTTCCGCGACGAGGAAGGCCAGGACGTGCTCTTCTTCGTGGACAACATCTTCCGCTTCACCCAGGCCGGCGCGGAAGTTTCCGCTCTGCTGGGCCGCATTCCCTCAGCGGTAGGGTATCAGCCGACTTTGGCAACCGACCTCGGCACCTTGCAGGAGCGCATCACCTCGACCACCAAGGGTTCGATCACTGCTGTGCAGTGCGTCTATGTGCCTGCCGACGACCTGACTGATCCGGCTCCGGCCACCACCTTCGCCCATCTCGACGGCACGGTTGTTCTTTCCCGTCAAATCGCCGCGCTGGGCATTTATCCGGCGGTTGATCCTCTTGACTCCACCTCGCGCATCCTTGATCCCAACGTGGTCGGCGAGGAGCATTACCAGACCGCCCGCCGGGTGCAGGTGACTCTGCAAAAGTATAAAGAGCTGAAGGATATCATTGCCATCCTCGGCATGGAAGAATTGTCTGATGACGATCAGCGCTTAGTCGGTCGCGCCCGCAAGATTCAGCGTTTCCTGTCTCAGCCCTTCAATGTCGCCGAAGTCTTCACCGGCATGGACGGCAAATATGTGAAGGTTGAGGACACTGTGCGCGGCTTCAAGGAGATTCTTGACGGCAAGCATGATGATCTGCCGGAGGATGCCTTCTACATGGTCGGCACGATTGAAGAGGCGGTTGCAAAAGCGGCGGCGCAAGCTCAGGCGGCCTGATTTCAGACAGAGGTGACGAGCAATGGCACAGATTCATCTGGAAGTGGTGACACCTTCCGGCCCGGTGGTCAGCGAGGATGTGGATATCGTCACCGCGCCCGGCACGAACGGCGAATTCGGTGTGCTGGCCAATCATGCGCCGTTTTTGAGCACGGTGAAAACCGGTGTCCTCCATTACAAGAAGGACAAAGAGGTGAAATATCTGATGGTCAGCGGCGGTTTTGCTGAGGTCTCGGAGAACAGCGTCACCTTTTTGGTTGAGATCGCCGACTTTGGCAATGAGATTGACGTGCCCCGCGCCTTGCGGGCCAAGGAGCGGGCTGAAAAACGGCTGGCGCAGGGGCAGGCCCATGACGAAAAAGTCAGCCGCATCCGGGCGACAGCGGCTCTGGAGCGTTCGCTGGCCAGAATAGCGGCGGCGGAACGCTGCAAGCTGAACCGGCAGCAGTAACCACTTTGCCGGAAAAATGAGAGCGAAGAAGGGCCGCCCGCAGCGAGGGACGGCCCTTGTTTATTGAGCAAGAGTTCAAGCGAGGAAACCATGAACGTGGCTCTGCGTCCTGATGCTGTTCACAGCTATTTTGCCCCGCCAGAGCGGGCCAGCAACGATGCCCTTGCGGCGGAAATTGAGTTCGCAGGCAAGAACCCGGTCATTTCTGGCCTGCTCGCCGCTGTCGGCGGTCTGTTGGCCGTCTTGGACGAGCATCGGCAGATTGTCGCCTTGAATGATGAATTTCTTCAGCTGCTGAACATCGCTAATCCAGCTCAGGTGCTGGGGCTGCGTCCGGGCGAAGCCTTGCGCTGCGTTCATGCCCATAAGGAGCCGGGCGGCTGCGGCACTTCAAAGTTTTGCCCAAGCTGCGGCGCGGCCATCGCCATCATGAGCAGCTTGTCGCTGAATGAGCCGACAGAAAAGCTCTGCGCCTTTTCGACAGTCAACGACGACAAGGCAGCGGACGCAGCCCTGCTGATCCGCGCCAAACCGATAACCCTTGACGGGCGGCGGTTTCTCCTCCTCTTTATCCAAGATGTCACCAAAGAGCAGCGGCGGGCGGCCTTGGAGCGCACCTTTTTTCACGACATCAACGGGATGCTCGGCCTGCTCGCCGGGGCAGCGGAACTGATGGCCGAGGAAAGCAAATCGCCGCTCACCGACACAGTTCGGCGCACCTCCATGCGCTTGGCCAAAGAGGTCGCGGTGCACCGCTGCTTGCTGCACGATCAGGCTGCTGTCTGCGAGCCGACATGGAGCGATGTGCCGGTTGCTGACGTGCTGAACGAGCTGCGTTCTTTTTTTTCGATCTACGCCGCTGCCTATCAGAAAGAAATCGTTTTCCCGGCGCAAGCTCCGCCAATTGTCCTCCGCACTGACCTTTCCCTGCTTCTCCGCGTGCTCTGCAATATGATCACCAATGCCTTGGAAGCCTCGCGAGACGATTCTGAAGACGGCGTGAAGATATGGCTGGAGCACGGTCAAGGCAGGCTCATCTTTTGCGTCTGGAATGCGCAGGAGATTCCTCCAGAGACGGCCCAGCGGGTTTTTCAGCTCTACTTCAGCACCAAGGACGGAGATGGACGAGGAATTGGCAGCTATTCGATGAAATTAGTCGGTGAAAAACTGCTGCGCGGCACGGTCAGCTTCACCAGCAGCACAGAGGACGGCACCGTCTTCCGGTTTGCTGTGCCGACAACAACGGCAGCGCAGGCCGCTTAACCCTTCTGCCGCAGCCAAGCAACAAGCCGATCCAATCCCTCCTCGGTGGAGACCTGCTCTTGGCAGCCGAGCAAATCCGTCGCCCGCTGCTTGCTGAACCAGTGCGACATGGCTAACTGCTCGGCAAGGAAGCGGGTCATCTTCGGCTCGCGCTCAATCTTCAGGGCGGCATAAACCTGCTCCAGCAGCCAGCCGGCAGCCTTGGCCTTCTTCAAGCTGATTTGTTTCGTCACCGGCGGCACGTCCATCCGTGCAAACAGCCCGTTAATCCACGGCCAAAGCTGAACCGGCTCTTGTTGGCCGATGAAGAAGGCCTTGCCCGCCGCTGTGCCGCTGCGGTGCAAGTTCTCTGCCGCCAGCAGGTGCGCCTGAACCACGTTGTCAATGTAGGCGATGTCCACCCGGTTCTGGCCGTCACCGACGATGCGCAGACTGCCCTCGCGGCCACGGGCCAGCAGGCGGGGGATCAGGTTGGTGTCGCCCGGCCCCCAGACCAAATGCGGGCGGATGGCCGCTGTGCGCAGCCGCCCGTCATTGGCCTGCACGACCTCCTGCTCGGCAATGATCTTGGTGGCGGCATAATGGCAGAGCGGCTGGCGCGAATACGGCGCAGATTCGTCCGCTCCTTCCAAATCACGCCCGTCAAAGACCACTGAAGGCGTGGAAGTCTGCACCAGCACCGGCACCTTGTGTTCGCGGCAGGCGGCCAGCACGTTGCGCGTGCCAAGGACGTTGATGCCGTGATACTCGTCATAACTGCCCCAGATGCCTGCTTTGGCCGCAACATGAAACACTGTGCCGCAGCCTGCTGCAGCCCGGCTGACCGCTGCTGCATCACGGATATCGCCCTGCACGCAGACCGCTCCGACAGCCTCAGCGGCAGCAGAGCGGTTTCTGCAAAAAACGCGCACTGTCCGGCCTTGGCGGCGCAGCTCCCGCACCAAAGCCAGGCCGATGAAGCCGCCGCCGCCAGTGACTAAGATATCCTTCATGGCTTCTTCCTCGCCCGCATCAGCCGCCGCACATTCAGTTCCGTGAAGGCAATCAGGCCATGCGGGCGGAAGATCATGATCAGAATCAGCATCAAGGGAATGATGATCCACTTGAACAGCTCCAGCGGCTTGAGCATCTCACTGAGCAGGCTGATGCTGACCGCGCCGAGTATAGACCCAACAATTGAGTTCAGGCCGCCGAAATAGACCATCGCCAAGGTTTCCGCCAGACTCTGAAGGCCGAAGCTGCCAGGGTTGATGTAGCGGAGCACATGGGCGAAGAGGCCGCCTGCCACGCCCGCCCAAAATGCGCCGAACATAAAGGCGGTCATCTTGGTCTTGCGGGTGTTGACGCTCATCGAACTGGCTGCGGCCTCATTGTCGCGCACCGCATTCAAGGCCTTGCCCATGATTGAGGTGGTGAAGTTGTGGACGATCCAGATGCAAAGGCTGGTCCAGGCAAAGATCACCGGCAGCGAGGAGTAGTCTGGCTGACTGCTCAGACCACGCGGCCCGCCCAGGAACTCCATATTCTCAATCGCGCTCTTGACGATGAACATGAAGGCCAGAGAGATCACCGCAAGATAATCGCCACGGGTGCGGAAGGAAGGAATGGCCACTATCAGCGAGCCAAGCGCGGCGGCACATCCGGCTGCTACGAGAATGAAGGGAAACAGCCACGGGCCAAGCGCGGCGGGCAGCAGGGCTGCGCTGCCTGCAAAAAGGCGGAGGGTCAGGAAGGACGAGACGTAAGCCCCGATGGCCATAAAGCCCGGATGCGAACAGGAAAACTCGCCCTGCCAGCCGTTGATGATGTTCAGGCTGAGGGTGAGGATGACCGCAATCAAGGTGAGCTTGACCACCAGAATGCGGTAATCGCTGATGCCCGCCCAAAGGTGGAGTATGCCGTAGAAGGCGGCCAAGTGCAGCAGCGTGGCCAGCCAAGTTGGCAGCCGTTCCACCCCGGCGGCAAGGCGGTTCGTCAGCGGTGCGGAAAGACGGGCTGCCAGCAAAGTTGGCAGAATGTAAATCAGCAGGTCATAGCCGATCACGCTGGGAATGAGCTGCGGGCTTTTCAGCACAATCAGCGTGCCAAAGAGCACCGGTATCTTCGGCAGATAGAGATAATAGGAAATCGCATCGCCGAGGAAGTATTCCAGCAGCACCGCTGCAAAGGCACCAAGCAGCCAGCCAGAAAGGGGCACGGGGGAGAAGAGGTTCAGGAGTTTGCGGAGTGGGTGCATGAGAGTCCTATTTGGGCAGTGCCAATTTTTTATTCGTATGCTTATCCTCAAACTCAGAACTGTGCCAATGCTGGTGTAATTCCCTTTCAAGCCATTCTACCGTTTGAAGACAGGATTCATATGACTCAAGAAAATATTGAAGATCCACAGGCAGTGTATCCCCAGCTTGAACACGTGCGTGGGTGCCTGCCTTCCGAACATAGATGTCGTTCGCTTTTCCTCGATTGTGAATATAAATATCCCGCGAGGCTTTGATTTCAATATATTTATGAAACGCAGGACACTCTAAGAGGTTAACAGTAAATATCCCCTTAGCTGATTCAGCAAAATCTACAGACGACTTATAAAGCAGCTCATTCAAGAGGATGTCTGCCGCATGAAAGTGAATTTCTTCTATTGAAGAAGCATCGAGCACGGTTTGCATAGAGACGCTTCGCTTCGCCCCTAACTTTTGGGGGTGACGCATAACAACTACTCGTATTACATCACCTAACATAGCCTCCATTACAGTCACCATTTGCACAAGAAAGTTAACAGCCAACTGTTGAGACGCGAGAAATTCGTACCGTTTCAATAGTTCATCCTTGCTGTACTTCCGAGTGCTTTCAATCGCCGTCTTGTTTGGAAGGTAACCAACAGGAAAGGTGACTTCAATCTCTTCTTGTTCAGATGCCTGCATTGATTGCGCAGCGATGTCGAATGCGCCATAGGTTAGCTGTGCAAGCTCTGCATGGTCAAAAAGCGTGTATTTTGTCTCGTTAAGGATACGATTCAGTTTGTTGCCTATATTTTCAGTAGTCATCTATATATACCTCGAATGAAATCAATAACGAGCCTTACACTCTTCCGTTGCAATGGAATCAATGAGTTTCATGTATCATTCCCTCGCACTCCGAAAATATCGCCGCAATAATCCCCAGAATCTCTGGTAGCTGCCCCAACGAATAAGCATATGAGCGCAGATAGTGATTACTCGCGGCGTATCTGACTAATTCTCCGCTGAAAAATTCATAGCCTGAGTTGCGTGCTGTGCGCCATGCCGAAGAAGCCGCGTGGCCGGAAGGTGAGGATCACCAGAATAATTGTGTAGGCGATCAGGTCGCGGAAGGTGGACGGAAAGACCATCGCCGTGAAAATTTCAATCGCACCGAGCAGATACCCAGCCAAAGCCGCGCCCATGATTGAACCGCGCCCGCCAAGGATGGCGGCGACAAAGGCTTTCCAGCCGAGCAGCACGCCCATGTGCGGATCCAGCACCGGATAGGCTTGGCCGTAGAGGATGCCTGCCGTTGAAGCCAAGCCCGCGCCGATGGCGAAGGTCAGCGGAGCCAGCACATTGACCGGAATGCCCATCAGCGGCACGGCATGGAATTCATAGGACATCGCCCGCATCGCCATGCCCCATCTGCTTTTTTGGATGAAGGTGTGCAGCCCCAGCATGAGAATCAGCGAAACCGCGATGATCAGCACTTTGACATTGGTGACATACACGCCGCCAAGGTTCCACGTCTGCGGCTCAATCAAAGTTGGAAAGCTGAGACGCTTGGTGCCAAGCAGAATCAGGTTGCTGGTTTCGAGGATGATGCCGATCATCAGGCCGGTGATGGCGGCGGAAGCGCGGGGGGCATGACGCAAGGGCCGGTAGCCGACCACTTCCACCAGCACGCCGAGCCACGCTGCCAGAAACATCGTGATGGCCACTGTGAGGAGAAAGATCGCCCAGCCCGGCAGAAATGGCCCCAGCAAGGCCAGCAGCAGGGTGGCCACGCCGAAACCAATGTAGGTGCCGGTCATGAAAATGTCGCCGTGCGCGAAGTTGAAGAGCATCAGCACGCCGTAAACCATCGAGTAGCCGATGGAAATCACAGCGTAAAAGCTGCCCCACTGGAAGGCGTTGATCAGATTCTGGAGGAAGTATTCCATTGCAGGCACTAAGGAGACTGAGTTGAACGATGGAGCAGCAGATCAGCAAGGCATCCTGCCGTATTTGTCATCAAACCGGACGATGTCGTCTTCACCAAGATAGCTGCCGATTTGAATTTCGATCAGCTCCAGCGGAATCACGCCGGGATTTTCCAAACGATGCGTCACGCCCAGCGGAATGTAGGCGGATTCGTTTTCGCGGAGGAGAAAACTTTCCCCATCCTTTTCCACCTTGGCAATGCCGCGCACCACAATCCAGTGCTCATAGCGGTGGTGGTGCATCTGCAACGAGAGCTTGGCTCCGGGCGCGACAGTAATCCGCTTGATTTGAAAGCGTTCTTGAATTTCCAACGCCGTGTAGCTGCCCCAAGGCCGGTGCGCCGTGCGGTGGATGCGGAATTCCGTCCGCTCCGCCTGCTTCAGCGTGCTGACAATTTTTTTGATGTCCTGCGAGCGGTGCATCGGCGCGACCAGCACGGCATCCGCAGTTTCCACCACCAAGGTGTCGCGCAGGCCGACTGCGGCCACCAAGCGGTGTTCAGCCCGGATCAAGCAGTTCGTCACGTCCTCCAGGAGCACGTCGCCGCTGACCGCGTTGCCCTGCGCATCTTTTGCCGCGACCTCGTGCAGCGCGCTCCACGAGCCGATGTCGCTCCAGCCGAAATCCGCCTTGATCACAGCGGCGCAGGCGGTCTTTTCCATCAAAGCGTAGTCAATGGATTTGGCGGGTGACTGTTGCATCGCCGCTTCATCAAAACGGAAAAACACCTTGTCGCGGCGGCCCAGCTCCACGGCAGTTTCCATGCAGCGGAGAATTTCAGGGGCATACTGCCGCAGCTCGGCGAGCAGCAAATCTGCCGGAAAGACGAACATGCCGCTGTTCCAGAGATAGCCGCCATCCGCAAGATATTTCTTGGCGGTTTCGAGATCAGGCTTTTCCACAAAGGATTCGACCGCCTCGCCTTCGCCTTGACGAATGTAGCCGTAACCGGTTTCAGGCCGGTCTGGGACTATGCCGAACGTGGCGAGCCTGCCCTGCGCGGCCACGTTGCACGCCCTGCCGACAGCTTCGACAAACTCATCAGGTTTGGCGATAAGGTGGTCGGCAGGCAGGATGAGCAGCAGAACATCCTCCTGCGCCTCCCGGCGGGCGTGCAAGGCCGCGCCGCAGACCGCCGGAGCCGTGTCCTTGCCCAGCGGCTCCAGCAGCAGGCGGCAGTCCGGGAAGAGCTTCAGCTCCTCAACTTGGCCTCTGGTGAGAAAGCGGTGCTCTTCGCCGACCACAATCAGCGGCGGCAGAATGTCCGGCAGCAAGCTGACCCGGATCAGCGTGGTTTGCAGCAGAGACTGCCCGCCGGTCAGGCAGAGCAGTTGTTTGGGGTACAGTTCACGGGACAGGGGCCAAAGCCGGGTGCCGGTGCCGCCGGCGAGAATGACGGGCTGAATGCGCATGATATCCTGTTGATAGATGGGAGGCAGGCGGAACCGCCCAGACAGCCTTGGTTATAATAGCTGTTGACCGGAAAAACAACTTTTTTTATAATAGCGTGACAAGAACAACCGCGTCCTTCCCGTCGCTGATCCGCATCCATCCAATTCATTGAGCACAGCCTTTTCCCATGCAATGCAAACAGCTGCTCCGTCTGGTCAAGGAATGGCACTGCCATGTCAGACAGGAGACTATGGCCCCTGGCCGCATGATGCAGTTTGTGGACAATCATGTCAAAGAATGCGCCACCTGCCGCCACGACAGCGCATTGCCGCGTGAACTTGAAAAAATCCGCGAACATGTCATGCCAGAGCTGAAATATGCCAAAAATGGCCGGCCCGCGCAGGACTTGTTCACCCCGGACATCTTTCCGGCAGATGAGCCGGACACAGATTCGCCCGACGACATGCCGATGGACGGACTGTTCTGACCCCGCCTCAGTTCCGCCTGTCGGGAAAAAGGATTGACACGTTTCCCGGCTCATGCTTGAATAAAGTCAGGCACCTGCGCCGCTTTGCAGCGGCAGCTTCTTTTTTACTATTCTTTCAAGACCTTGTCTGACCACATGGCTGCCAAAGCAAAAAATCCGGTCTGGGCTTTTCTGGCCTCGGTGCAGCTTGCTCTGCTCCTCATAGGTTTGATCGCCTCCACCTCCATCATCGGCACAATCATCCAGCAGAACCAGCCTGCCGAGCACTACGTGGAAAAATGGGGAGAATCGCAGGCGAAGGTGATTCAGGCCCTCGACTTGGACACCATGTACAATTCAGTCTGGTTCATGTTTCTGCTCGGCGCATTCAGCCTGAATTTGACTATATGCAGCTTGGACCGCCTGCCCGGCGTGATCCGGCTGGTGCGCAAGGACAACTTGGAAACAGAGCCGGAACAGCTCCTGAAATTGAAACTGCAAAGCCGGGCGCAGGTTTCCGGCCCGGCAGCCGCAACGGCGGAGCAGGCCGCTGCATGGTTGGCCCGCAAGGGTTGGAAAACCGCCTCCCGCGCCAAGCAGGACGGCGTTCTTTTATTTGCCCAGAAAGGCGCATGGACCCGCTACGGTGTCTATGTGGTGCATATTTCTATTTTGATCATTTTGCTCGGCGCAGTTATCGGCTCGCCGATTGTGGCAAAAAAATTCCTCAAAAATCCGCAGTTCGCCTTCAAAGGCGGCGTGGTTCTGCCGGAACTGCGCGAAACAAGTCGTATTTTTGCTTTTGATGACGAAAGCGAAATTCCGCTTGGTTTCGCGGTGCGCTGCAATTTTTTCGACATCCATTTTTATGATAACGGGATGCCGAAAGATTACATCTCCAGCCTGACCGTGCTGGAGGATGGCAAAGAGGTATTGACGAAAACCATTGAGGTCAACAACCCTCTGATCTACAAAGGCATCACCTTCTACCAGTCCAGCTACAATGACCTGCGCAGTCCGATCATCCATCTGACTGAGCTGAATAGCGGCAAAAAGTTTGTTTTTCCGGTCAATCCGAAGCAATGGGACGAGACGCATAGCTGGAAAGACGAACGCGGCGGCCAAGGCATGATGCGCATTCAAGACGCGCAGCGCGTGCCTTCGCCAAGCGGCGAGGGCACGACTACAGAAATGCAGATATGGCTGATGGACTCGCAGGGGCCGCCTTCGATGTTTGGATTGAGCTATGGCAGGCCGATGATTGTTGAACGGCCCGGCACGAAATACGAGCTGACTATCGGCCCCCATTACGCCACCGGCCTGCAAGTTTCCAAGGATCCTGGTGTGTTGTGGGTGTACAGCGGCTGCGTCCTGATGCTGCTCGGCCTGTGCGCCGCTTTTTTCATGTCGCACCGCAAAATCTGGGTTTGGGTGCAGGAAAAAGATGGCCGCACTGTTGTCGTGTTCATCGGCCAAGCTAACAAAAACAGCCTTGGTTTTGAGAAAAAGTTCGCGGCCTTAACCGAAGGGTTCGGCAGCGGGCCGCAACCTATCCATTCTGTTCAAACCAACTGACCATCATGAACAGCTCGCAGCTTTTTGGCATCACGACCATCGCCTACCTGCTGTCCTCGGTTTTTTACATCGGCCTGCTGGTCTTCCGGCAGCGCAAAGCGGGGCAGATCGGCCTTGCTTTGGCCGTGCTTGGCATCCTCCTCCAGACCGCCGGGATGGGCCTGCGCTGGCAGGAGTCGTACAAAATGGGCATCGGCCATGCGCCGCTGACCAACATGTATGAATCGCTGCTCTTTTTTGCGTGGTGCGCGGCTCTGTTTCACGTCCTGCTGGAGCTGAAGTTCAAGCAGGCGGTGGTCGGTGCCTTTGTCATGCCGATTCCTTTTCTGACGCTGGCCTACACATCACTGAGCACCGCATTCAGCAAGGATATCAGCCCGCTGGTGCCAGCCCTGCAATCAAACTGGCTGATTGCCCATGTCATCACCTGTTTCATCGGCTACGGAGCCTTTGCGGTGGCCGCCGGGCTGGGAAAAATTTATTTGATCAAGCAGTTCGCGCAAAACCGCAAGTTCTCTGCTGACGGCCTGACCGGCAGCCTGCCTGAGCTGCGCGTGCTCGACGATCTGATTCATAAAACTATTATTTTTGGCTTCATGTGGTTGAGCGCAGGCATCATCACCGGCGCGGTTTGGGCGAACGAGGCGTGGGGCACGTACTGGAGCTGGGACCCCAAAGAAACGTGGTCCATCATCACGTGGTTCGTTTACGCCTTCACCCTGCACGCCCGCTTCACACGCGGCTGGAGCGGCGCCCGCATAGCTTGGCTGGCAGTGCTTGGCTTTATTTCCGTTGTTGTCACCTATTTCGGGGTCAATTTTTTCCTGTCAGGGCTGCACAGCTACGGCTCCAACTGAGCTGACCACAGGCTGCGGGCCGCCCGCAGCTTCAACCGGCACGGTTCCTTCCCTGCGTGGCCGCTTCCGGCCACGAGCCGAAATCAGTTGACACAGACCCCTCGCAGAGTATATTCAGAAGATATCAACGTTATTTTCTTCCCGCCGCATGATTGAAGTCACCGATGATCAATGAGTAAAATGTTCTCTGCGGCAGCCCTTGCGCTGCTGATGCTTTGTGTTCGCGCCCTGCCAGCATTCGCCAGCCTGTCCTTGGAGGCCATCCGTTTTGAGGCAGTCTCGCCGAATGAGGAGCGCGTGGTCTTCCGCCTGACCGGCCCGGCGCAGCTCAACGCCTTTCCGATGAAGAACGGCAGTCCGCGCTTGGTCTTTGATTTCAATGGCGCAACGGTTTCCAAACGGGTCAAAAACAGCACAGAAGCGGGCGGCAAGCTGATTGAGCGCATCCGGGTCGGCATCCACGACAGCAAGGCGCGGGTGGTGCTGGATTTGGTGCCGGGCAGGCAGGTGAAAACTGCGCAGCAGCCTGATCCAGTCAGCAATACAGTGACAGTGGTCGTTTATGATGCCGCTGCTCCGTCGCCGCAAATCAACCGAGCATCTGCGGCAGCATCCTCCTCAGCCGCAGCAGGCATGATTTGGTCGCCAGAAAAAACTCAAACAGCCACTCCGCCGCCTGTTCGGCAGCCGCCGCCTGTAGCGGAAAAAACACCGGAGCCGCCACCCGTCAAGCCTGCGGTGGTCAAGGTGCCTGCTCCGCCGTCGGGCGGCACGGTGCTGTCGTCAGTGCTGTTTGAAAAGAACTCCAACCGGGGCGAGATGGTCATGTTCCGGCTGAACAAGTTCCATCCGCCGGTGGTGTTCGGGCTGGAAGAGAAAAAACCGCGAGTGGTCTGCGATTTTCAGGATACTGGAGCTGGCGAGCGGCTGCCGGAAAGCGTGAGCGCGGACGGCAAGTATGTTCGGGGCATCCGCATTGAGCGCGACGACACAGGCCGGAAAATTCGCGCCGTGCTTGATCTTGCCCCGAACAACAGCTACGACCTCCAGCAGGTTTTTTTCAAAAACGACAATCTCTTTGTCCTGATCATCAACACGCTCGGCAATCCGGCTAAACGGCTCAACTAATCCTGATTGGTCATCTGCTTGACCGTAAAATGCGGCGGCAGGGTGATTTGAAACTGCTGCTGGTCAAGCGGGCCAAAGCCGAACAGTTCCTTGAACTCAATCGAATATTCCGCCTCCAAGGCCTTGCCGGACAACTCAATTTTGCCCGGCCAGGCGCAGTCTTTCGGTGTTTTCTTGTAGCCGCTGTAGCGGGCCTCAAACAAAATTTCGTCGTTTTTCTTGTCAGCGATTAAATGACGGCTGAGGCGGTTTTTGCTGTCCAACGCAAAAATATGCACGGTTTTGCCGTCCGAAGAGCCGCCGTGCCACCAGATTGCTCCCTGCGCGTCGCTGCGGGCAGCGGCGGCCCGCAGCCGTTCCGGGCGCACCCGTCCGCTCAACCAGAAGAACAGGTCGTCCGCTGGAATAAAGGCGGGCAGAAAGCGGCGGACGAACTTCAGCTCAGTGCTGCCGGTGTAGCCGACAGCTTTGCGGTTGTCGGCCAAGGTGAAGGTGCTGCCGTCTGATCCCAGCAGCAGCAGCGGCCTGCCAAGCGGATCATTCAACGCCAGCCGGAGCGAGGCCGGAGCAGCGGCCTGCATCGCTGCCGGATAGGTCTCCTGCTGGGCATAAGCCCGCCAAGTCAGCTTCACGTCGCTGTCCACGGCATCAACGCAGGACTGACTGAGGAAGGCGGTCAGCTGCTCCTCCGCTTTTTTCAGCTCGGTTTTATTGAGCCGTTCTGTCTGCGGCAGCCTGAGAGCGCAGCCACCCAGCAGCAGCGCGGCTCCAGCAAGCAGCCAAGCACGTTGCATGTTCATTTTTTCTCCTTTTCCAGCCGGTCAATTTTTTCTTCAAGCTGTTTGCGGTCAGGCGCGGCCCGACGTTTCGTCTTTTCTTGCTGATCAAGCAGCTCCAAGGCCTTGCGCCATGCCTTGACTGCCTCCTCATTCCGCCCGGCAGCCCGGTGCGTTTCTGCCAGATGGTCAAAAATCGCTGGTTCTTCCGGTGCCAGCTTGGCCGCCTCTTCCAAAGTTTTACGGGCCTCCTCAAAATTGCCCAAGCGGTAATAGAGCCAGCCAAGGCTGTCACGGACGCTGCCGTCCTGCGGCTTCAGTTCTTTCGCCCGGCTGAGATAGAGAAAAGCCTTGTTCAAATTGACCTTGCTCTCCGCCCAGCTATAGCCGACATAATTGAGCGCACCGGCGTGATCAGGATTTTTTTTGAGCAATTTCCGCATCGCCGCAAGGGCCTGCTTTTTCTTTCCAGCCTGATCAAGCGCAAGGGCCTGCTCATACAGCAGCACGTCATTGTCTGGATGCGCTTTCAGGGCGCGCTCAAAGGTTTTCAAACAAGCTTCCTCCTGACCAGCCTCCTGCTGAAGCCCTGCCAGCAGGGTCCACAGCTCCGGGGCCAATGGCTCCTGCGCAAGGGCGGCTTCCAAAAGCCGTATTGCCTCCTCCTGCCGTTTCAGCTCGCGCAGCGTCCGCACTTGCAGCACCAGTCCATCTGCGTATTCCTCGTCGTCTTGACTGAGCTGGGCCAGCGTCTTCAGAGCTTCCTCGTATTTTTTCTCTTGAAAATACAATGCGCCAAGCAGGTAGCTGGCCTCAGAATTTTTTTCCTTGGCCAGCAGCTCCTGGAGCAGCTTGGCAGCCTTGCCCGGCTCTTCCCAGCGGATGTAGAGCTTGGCCACAGTCAAGTCCGCCTGCTCTGGGCTGTCGGCCAGCTCTTTCAGCCGCCGCAGTTCAGTCGCTGCTTTTTTTTCCTTGTTCTGAAGGAGATAGACATGAATCAGGCCGATCCGTGCCTCATCATTCAGTTCGTTCTGGGCAAGCAGCTCCTTGTACGCCTTGGCTGCTTGGCTGTATTTTTTCTGCCGCACCAACACGTCAGCCAGCTCCATTTTCACCGCTTCCGACGGGCTGATTGCCAACACCTGTCGGTAATGCTCCAGTGCCTTGGCGAATTTGCCTTCCTCCGCCAGCAGGCGGGCCAGCAGAAGATGAGCGGATGCCGAGCCGCTGTCCGCCTCCAACGCGTCCTCCAAGGCGGTTTTGGCCAAGTCTTTTTTATTGGCCGCCAATTGCAGCTCACTGAGGAGCAGAAGCGGCGCGGCATCTTTTGGATTGAGATCATGCGCTTTGCGGCACTGCTCGGCGGCTTCGTCCAGCTTCCCGTCGCGGATGAAAATTTTCGCCAGCAGCATCCGTGACTCCACATCGTCCGGGTGTTTTTCCAAATGCTCCTTCAGCCGGCCAGCCGCTTCCTCGCTGCGGCCCATGCGCAGCAGGAGCTGGGGCAGTTTGCTGATGACAAACTCGGCCTCTGGATCGCAGACCAAGGCTTTTTCATAGGCTTCCAGCGCAGCTTCATATTTCATCTCCAGTTCGGCATGACGGCCCCAGAGAAAATAAAAATAGCTGCAACTCATATCGTTTTCATCCGCAACGACTGGCGCAGCTTGCGATGCTGTGTGCAGATGCGGCGGCTTGGGAACTGCGGCGGCCTCAGCAGGCTTAGACTGTGTGGCGACAACCGGCAAGTTTGCCGCAGACGGCTTTTTTTGAGCAGCGCAGCCGCAGAGCAGAGCGGCCAGCAGCAAACTGGGCAGGCTGAAGGAAAGAAGGCGCATGGCAAGGCTGTGGCGTTGAAGGAATTCGTGATCTTTCCCGCATGATATAACATGGATGCCGCAGTTGCACAAGAAAAGATGGCCGAGCAGAAGCTTCCGGAAAAATCGCCCGCCCGGCCTGCCTTCTTTTTTGCCCAAAAAACGGGTACACTGTGACAGCACACGCAACTCATTCCTGCCCAGCCACCATGAATTTTCTTCTTGCCGCCGTTGTATTCTTTGCTGTTTCGCTGTTTTTTCTCTTTGAGACCCTGCTGGCCGAGCGGCGCATTCCGCTCTTAGACAGCGTCCCGCCGCTGGACGATGCGGAGCTGCCGTCCATTTCCGTCATCATTCCGGCACTCAATGAAGAGCAGCATATCGAAACCGCGCTGACCTCAGTGCTGGCTTTGAACTATCCCCGGCTTGAGATCATCGTCATAGATGACCGCTCGACAGACATGACTCCGGCCATATTGGAGCGCATGGCGGCGCGGCACCCACGGCTACGGCTTGTCCGCATCCACGAGCTGCCGCCGGGTTGGTTAGGCAAAAATCATGCCCTTCAGCTCGGCGCGGCGCAGGCGCAGGGCGAATTCCTTCTTTTCACGGACGCTGACGTGCGGCTATCCCCGGACACCCTGCGCCGCGCCGCCGCCCGAATGCAGGCCAAGCGGCTCGATCATCTCTGCCTGATCTTCCAAGTTGTCCTGCCCAGCCTGTTGCTGTCCATGCTGGTGACAGACAGCCTTGCCGGACTGCTGACCATCTTCAAGCCGTGGCGGACACTGGAGCCGGGTTCGCGCTATTTCTTCGGGGCGGGTGGATTCAATCTCGTCCGCCGCTCGGCCTATTTTCGCTTTGGCGGCCATCGGCTCATTCGCCTTTGCCCGGTGGACGACATCCTGCTGGGCCGCTTAGTCAAAGAAAGCGGCGGGCGGCAGGAGTGTCTGAATGGCCGCAATTTTGTCAGCGTGCCGTGGTATGGTTCGGTCAGCGAGATGCGGCGCGGGCTGCGGAAAAATGTCTTTGCGGTGCTGGATTACCGCCTGAGCGCATTGGCCGCTGTCAGCCTGCTGCTGCTCTGCCAGACCCTGCCGTTCTGGGGCCTGCTGCTGACGAGCGGCTGGACGCGCCTGTTCTGCGGACTATCACTGGCCGCCTCAGCTCTGGCCATGCGCTCAACCGCTCGTTCGCTTGGCGTAAATCCTGCCTGCCTGCGCTGGTTCCTGCTCACTCCTTACCTGAAGCTGTTCATCGTTTGGCAGGGCGTGTTGTCGGTGCTGCTTCGAGGAGGAATTGACTGGCTTTATCCTTTGGACGAGCTGAAACGGCACATGGTGCCGGTTTCACCGTGGAGAAAGTTGCAAAAAACAAAACGGCACCCGGCCTGCTGACCGGATGCCGTTCAGGAACAGCTTGCAGGCTGTCGTTTAGCGATGCTGCTCGCGCTCCCGGCGGAACTTCCTGCCGTTGTCCGGCCTGCCGCCCCGGAACAGCGGCTTTTCGTGGATGACTTTGACCGTCACCGGCTTGCCGTTGACATCAGCCTGCTCAAAGGCGCTGACGATCTGGCTGATGTAGCGGCTCTCACCCTCCAGCATGGCGGTGTTGCGCTGGATTTCGATCTTGCCGACTTTGATCCGCCCGCAGCCCGGCACGCCGTTGATCATGCTGATCAGGTTTTCCGGCAGAATGCCGTTGCGGCGGCCCACATTCAGGTGGAACTGGGCGAATTCCCGGCTCTCGCCGCGCTCATCGTCCGCCAGAAAAGGCCGTCTTGGCCGCTCCTCTCTGCCGCCCTCCGCACTGCGCGCAAATGGCGGTTTTCTCGTCTCACGCCCGCCGAAGGTTTTGCCGGGGCCGTCGCCGCGCAGGCTTGGCCGCCGCTCCGCAGGTCTGGGATTGAGATCCGGCGCGTTGCGATAATATTCCATGAATCTGCCAAATTGCAGGGCGATGATTTTTTTAACCAAATCCTCGCGGCTGAGATGCTCCAGCTGTCCGGCGACTGCGGCGTAGAGCGGTCCGACCTGCTCCTCCTCCACTGCCGTGCCGCTGAGGCGCCCGATCAGGCTGACTAACTGTTTCTGGCAGATTTCCGCGCCGTTGGGGATCTGCCGCTGCTCGAACTTGCGCTTCAGCCTGATCTCTAACTGCCGGATTTTGTACAGCTCGCGGGAATCCGCCAGCACCACGGAAATGCCGGTCCGCCCAGCCCGCCCGGTGCGGCCGCTGCGATGGGTGTAGTTGGCGGTGTCGTCCGGCAGGCTGTAGTTGATGACGTGGGTCAGATCGCTGACATCCAGCCCGCGCGCGGCGACATCCGTGGCCACCAAAAGCTGCAAGCTGCGGTTGTGGAATTTCTTCATCACCAGATCGCGCTGGCTCTGGGTCAAATCGCCGTGCAGCGCGTCAGCCTTGTAGCCGTCCTGAATCAGCTTGTCCGCGATTTCCTGCGTGTCCATGCGGGTGCGGCAGAAGATGATGGCGTAAATATCCGGGCAACTGTCCAAAACCCGCTTCAGGGAGGCGAAGCGGTCTCTGGGATGGATCAGGTAGTATTCGTGACTTATTGTCTCCGAACCGGCATTGCGTGTCCCGACCGTGACCTCGACCGGATTGCTCATGTATTTGCTGGCGATGTCGGCCACTTCTCTGGACATGGTGGCCGAGAAGAGCAGAGTGTTCTTCTCCTTTGGGGTCTCGGCCAGAATGCCGTTCAGCTCCTCTTGGAAGCCCATGTTCAGCATCTCGTCGGCCTCATCCAGCACCACAAAGCGCACAGCGGCGATGTCGGCCAGATTGCGGCGGATCATGTCGCGCAGCCGTCCGGGCGTGGCGATAATGATATGCGCTCCGCGCCGCAGCTCGCGGCTCTGCTGCTCAATGCTCGCCCCGCCGTAGATGGCGACGATGTTGATCCCGTTGATGTGGCGGGCAAAAGATTCCAAGTCCCGTGAGACCTGCATGCATAATTCTCTGGTCGGGCAAAGCACCAGCCCTTGCGTCCGCCGACTTGCCGGATCGGTGAGCTGGATCAGCGGCAGGCCGAAGGCGGCAGTCTTGCCGGTGCCGGTCTGCGCCAGGCTGACTATGTCAGCATGATTTTTCAAAATAAGCGGAATGGCCTGCTCTTGGATCGGAGTAGGCTCGGTGAAGCCAAGTTCAGAAAGCGCGCTGAGGATATCGCTGCTGAGGCCAAGCTCTGCGAATGTGCTGCTCATAAAGGGTGTTCCTGTAAATAACTGAATGCCGTTGGAAAAATACGCAATCCTTCCAAAAGGACTGCTCTTTGCTGTGCGTGGGTGTTGCGGGTTGGGGCGGAAAGGATGACAGGGTGGACTATAGATGAAAATCTACTAAGATACACTGTGCCGCGTCAGAAAACAAACTGTTTTTTGTCAAGGAAGCTTTTTTTGCATATGTGACCGTTTATTTGATCAGCCTCCGCAGTCCGTCGTGCTGCCCTGAATTTTTTCGATCCCGTGCGCCAGCGCGGGCAGCACGGTTTCCAGATTTTCTTTCGCCGCCTTCGCGCTGCCCGGCAGATTGATGATCAGCGTCTGCCCGCGCAGCCCGGCAATACCCCGCGACCAGACAGCCTGCGGCGTTTTTTGCAGGCTGGCGGCCCGCATCGCCTCGCCAAGGCCGGGAATTTCCCGCTCAATCACCCGGCGGGTGGCTTCCGGGGTTCTGTCGCTGGGAGAAACTCCGGTGCCGCCGGTGGTCACGATCAGGTCAAGCCGCAGCTCGTCAGCCCAAACGGTCAGCTTCGCCGCAATCAGTTCTTCCTGATCAGGCAGAATTTCATAGGCAGTCACGAAAAATCCCTGCGCGTTCAGCAATTCGTGGAGCAGCGGGCCAGACGTATCCTGCCGCTCGCCGCGTGCGCCTTTGTCGCTCAGGGTGAGGATGCCGCAGCTCCGTTGTTTATTCCTTGGCAATCGGTCAAATTCTTGCATATCATGCAGCATGGGCGGCACAATGCCGCATTCTGTTATTTTACCCAAAAAGGAGAAAAAAGATGAGGAGCATTTTGTTTGCGCTGATATTGGTCATTGCCGCCGGGCTGCTTCCGGCCTCTGCGGCTGATGTGAAAATCATGAACAAGGACGAGCTGCAAATCCGGCTTGGCTCGCCGGATTTGCTTATACTTGATGCCAGAGCGCGAAATCAATGGGAAACCAGCCAGTTTCAAATACCCGGAGCGCACTGGGTGCCGAAAGATGAAATTGATCAGTGGGCATACAGTCTGCCGCATGACAAAACCATCGCCGTGTATTGCGCCTGCAACGGCTTGGGCAGCAGCGGCAAGGTGGCGCGGGAGCTGACCGCCAGAGGCTTCACCCGTGTTTATGCGCTTGACGGCGGCTGGAAAGAATGGCAGGCCAGCGGCTATCCGGTTGAAGCCAGACGATAAGCCCGCCCCTTCTGTCCCCCCTCATTTCAGGGGGACGGTCTGATCGTTGCTCAAACCACCCTCTGCCTGCGCTGCCTCGCGGAAGCAGATGCGCAGCCTGCCGCCCGCTGCCGCATCAAGTCGTTCATACGGAAGACGAATGGTCAGTGTGCTGCCGTCAATGGCTGCCGCGCTTTCAGGAAGCGGGGCCAGCGATTGCCGTTTCTGCGGGCCAAGGGCGTACAAGCTTGGATACGCCCGGCCTTGCGGCGCAGCAGCAGGCGCGGCCAAGAGGATGTTCAGCTCAAAATCATAAACGCCCCGTCCTGCCGCTCCGGGCAATGCAGCCCCGGTGCTCTCGTCGTGGTCTACATCAAAATAAAAACTGGCCAGCGGCGCATACTCTTTTCGGTCTTTGCCAGCGAAATATTCCGCTAAAGGTTTAGCAAGGGTGATGGTGAGCGTCAGTTCATTTTGCTTGCCCAATGCAGTGACTTCGCGGATATCAAGCAGCGGATTGCTGGTGTCGCCCGTCAGGTCGCGCCAGAGCACAGGCTGATCTGCGGGCGGAGCTGCAGGTTGCAGCTCCGGGGCCGCTGTCTGTGGCAGACCGGAAGGCGCGGTGGCGGTGGCAGATAGAGCTGTGCTGCTGCCTGCGGGCTTCAGTGGATTCCTGCTGAACATCTTCGGCCCGCCGGTCAATGCCGCGATGATTACAGCCAACAGGGGCAGCAAGATGCCCGCTGCTGCCATCAGCACCCACAGGCAGCGGAAAGAGGAATTAGGATCAACCTTGCCTGCCGCTTTTTTCAGGTCGCGGTATATTGCCATCATATACAGCAGATTGAGCGGAGTACTGAGAAGGGATACAGCATATCCGACAATTTGATGCCCCGGAAATGGCGCAAAAAACGGCAGAAGCATGAATGGCAGGGACAGCAAGAGCAGCAGCAACGAGAACAGGAATATTTTGAATAAGGTATCCCACCAATGACCGCGCACGTACAACCGGCTGATCAACAGCGCGTCAATGTTGGTGTGCCCTTCGTCTATCATGACAATAAAGCCGAACAGCATGGTGAGCGGAACAACGCTCGTCAACAGAAGCACGAGCACGCCGATAAGAAATACTCCACCAAAAGACAGAACTGTTCCTGATGCAACACTGATATCCGGGAGATGGACTTGCGACAGCGATGCAGACAGAGCAACACCTCCTGTTGCAACGAGAAATAACACCACAATCATCCAGCAAATGGTGATGCCAACAAACAACAAATTCACCCACAGCATGGGAAAAAGATATTTCCAGCCGGTGCAGAGGGATTCAATTATGCCGTGGTGCTCATCAACCGCAGCGGCCAGCATGGATGTGTGAGACCACGACCAAAACAGTATTCCTGCCACAACCAAGGCTCCGCATGTGCCGAGCAGCGGCAGTTGGCCAAGTAGTGCCTGAGGATCCGCGAGCAGTTTCGCCAAGCCATCGCTTGCAACGAGCTGCTGCACGTGACCGATATCCATGCCTGACAGAAAAAAAAGTCCACCTAAACCAAGTGCGCCCAGCAGCAGAAGACTTGTGGCCGCCGACAGAAGCATCACTGCTATCAGCCGGAGCAACCGTTCTTTACAGAGTCTGAGAAAGGCGACGAAAATTTCGCTGACGCTGCTGACAGGTCCGACAGGAGCGACCGGTTTCGGTTTGACCGGCAGCGGCTTTTTCGGCGGCAGCGGAACCTTGGGCGGAGGGACTCTCGAAGGACGCGGACGGGGCGACGGTTGTTTGAGCATCGCAGATGGTTCAGCCGGAGAAGCTGCCTCGGTTTTGCTCCAAGAGGGAGCGGGCTTCATGTTCAGTGATGCCGGTCAGCAGGAGGGTTTTGGCGCGGCTGGCGAGACCGCTCCTGATGGCAACGGCAGACTTGGGAAGGCGCAGCAATTCTGCAATAAAATCAACAGCCGCTTTATTCGCTTTGCCGTCAACAGGCGGCGCAGCCAAACGCAGCTTGAGCGCATTGCCGTGCAGTCCTGCCAGCCCGCTGCGGGCTGCTCCGGGCTGGACATGCAGCAGGAGCAACAGGCTGCCGTCAGACCGAGCTTGCAGGCAGGGCAGAGCAGGAGTAACGGATTGCGGCGGTTTCATGCCTCAATTGAAGCATATTTTCACGGCTGAAGATAGGGGGATGATGAATTTTTTCTAAAACCTGGCCATATCCGGCGAAAACATCAGGCTGAAATGTTGCAAGGTCGGCACCAGAAAGCTCTGGAGGAAAATGATGGCGAAGATCAGCAGCAGCGGACTCAGATCAAGCCCGCCCATCGGCGGCAGCCAGCGGCGGATTTTATGCAGCACCGGATCGGTTATCTGCATCAGAAAACGGACTACAGGATTGTACGGATCCGCATTGACCCAAGAAATGACCGATCTGGCGATCACAATCCAGATATAGGTGTTAGAGACCAAATTAATCAGCTTGGCCAGAGCACCGAGAAAGTTGCCGAGAATAAACATAAAAGTTGCCTAGTGAAGATGGAAGACGCAGATCAGCCTTGCTGCCAGAGGTTCAGATGCACCCGTTCCGGCAGAAAAATATCTTTGCGGGCAAGCTGCTGCGCTGGCGGGCCAACCGGCACAAAAGAAAATGGCACGATCTCCTCTGGCAAGCTGAAGAACTGCCGAAAATTGTTCACCCGGCCTGCATCAGGATAAACGCCTGTCCAGACTGCGCCCAGCCCAACTCCGTGCACGGCCAAAAGCAGGTTTTGCGTGGCGGCAGAGCAGTCTTGCACCCAGAATCCTTTGTATTTTTCCAGCCGCAGGTCGCCGCAGACTAAAATTCCCAGTGAGGCCTGCCGGGTCATCAGCGCATGAGGATGAATGTCCGGGATGCGGTCGAGCAGAGCACGTTCGCGGATCACCACAAACTGCCACGGCTGGGCGTTGCCTGCGGATGGAGCGCACATCGCGGCGGACAGAATTTGCCGCACTTTTTCCTCACTGACCTCTCCGCCAGTAAACTGCCTGATGCTCCGCCGGGTGTGAATCGCTTCAAAAATATCCATCAAAGCCTCCATGTCTTTTTGTTTTAAAAGCCTTTCAGCCGCATTCTGATTTGCCGAAAAAATAATTCGGTGCGCAGGAAAGGCTGCCAGCGCAAGGCAAATGCGGAACGCTCCCAAAGGCCATTGCCGGTCAGCGGCACTTGAGTTTGATGCTGGCCGTGAAAATCGTCCAAATGCTGCTGCTGGCGGATCGCCTCGATTTCGCTGGTCTTCGGGAAGGCGAGGCGGGTGAGGAGCAGATAATTCAGCCACGGCTTCAGTTCGGCGAAGGTGAAGCCGAGCAGGGCCGCTGCGGTGCCGTACTGCTTCGCGCCAGCAAGAATGCCTTCCTGCAAGGGCCGGAACTGCTCGCTGTGCGCCTGCTCCGCCTTTGCCGCCGCGTCATCGCTGCGGCGGAAGACCAATTCATAGCCCGCTTCATTGTCGGCCAGCCGGTAGGCATTGAGGGTCGGATGCGGAGCGCGGCAGATTTCCTCAAACAAATCCAAGTTGGCGAGCATGGCCGAGGCGGCGGCATCAAAGCGGTCGCGGTCATAAACCATGCCGCGCAGCTGATTGCGTGGAGTTTCCGGGTAAGGAATGCCCCGGCTGGCTCCGAAGAGCAGGCCGTGACAGCGGGGCGCGTCCTTACGGTGGGCGATGGCCCGATGCAGGAAACGCTGGATGGTGCCGAGCCAGCCGATGTCCACGAGCGCAACGTCGGTCTGCTGAAAAAAGTCCTGCTCCTCCAAATAGCGCAGTAGAGCCTGATTGGCGGGCAGTGTCTGCCGCCGCACCTCGGCCTGAAAGCCTTCCTCTTCCTCCAGCATCTCATTGAAACGGATGCGGTTTTTCATGAGAAAGCCCTCATGCGCCGGAGAAAGCACAGTTTCCTGCGTCAGCTCATGCTTGGCCAAATACGGCGTGAACGGCTCCGCCTGCAAGCCGAAAACCCGGCAGACATCGCGGAAGTCGCGGTTGCCCGCAGGCAGAAAAACAATATCCGCGTGCTCGCGGTCAAGGCCCGCATGGGCGCAGCTCGCCGGGGCCAAGGCCATACGGCTGACGTAGAGATACGAAACCTTGGGCAGTTCAGCTCCGGCGAAAACACGCGGCGCGACCTCGTTCCATATCTGCTCAAAGAGCCAGCCTTCGCGGGAGAAAAAATAAATGCGCCGGATATCCGAGCGCAGGCAGTGCTCGGCCACGCCCTGAATGAAGCCAGCGAAAAGCGGGGCAAAGACGTTGAAACCCTGCACATAGAGCGGATGACGGGAAATATTTTCCGCCTCCAGCGGCAGCATGAGCTGCTGGAGAGCGCGGCCTCGGTAAAAATGCTGGCTGAGGGAGTATTCGCAGTAGCGTTTGGCCAAGGATTTGCGCAGCTTTTCCCGCCCGTCGCGGAGGACGAGGGCCGTAATGCCGTGCTCCTGCGGGCGCAGGCCATCGGAAATCGGATTGTCGCCAACATGCAGCCAGCGGTCATAACGTAGGCCGAAGCGTTCCTTGAGCAGCGGGAAGGCGATGCCGGAAGCCTTGGCCAAGAAGGTGTCTGCGGAGGAAACAACTGCGTCAACGTGCTCCAGCAGCCCGGCGTGCGCGACTAACCGTTCCAGATGACTGGCGGGCAGATAAATATCCGAGACAATCAGCAGCCGCTTGCCCTGCGTTTTCAATTCCTTCAGCCAGGCCGCCAGCTCAACGCGGGGCACCAGGACAGCATTCTCCAAGGACAGCTCGTAGTCCGTCAACTCCTGAAGCAGCCTGTCATCGTTCTGCGGGCCGAACACAGCCTCGATCACCCGGCCCATGTAGTCGGGATAACGCGCCTCCTGATCGGCGAAACGCAGACCGGTCTCCTGCCGCTGTTCTTTTTCAAAGGCGTTGCGCAGCTTGAGAATATATGGCCAGGTCTTGCTGATGCCCATGCGTGCGGCCCGACTGCTGAGATACCGCGCCACCGCAGGCTTGACCATGTCCGGGTCATGGATGCGGCGGATCAGCAGGGTGTCGAAGAGATCAAAGCTGACGGTGTCGGCTGCTGCGGCAAGGGCGCGGCCTTCCTGCACCAGAGTGCTGATGGAATGATGCTGCGTGATTATCATTGAATTTGTCGCTCAGAAAGCAAGCCCTAAAGAACGGTAAACTGATTCAGTCTGCCGCAGCACGAGATGTTGAGCAAATTCCTTCAGCACCTTTTCCCGGCCAGCTTGGCCGAATTTCTCACACAGTGCTGGGTGATCAAGCAAATGCACTATTTTGTCTGCCAATGCAGGCGCATTCTTGATTGGAATTAAGAAACCGTTGACTCCATCTGCCACTATTTCCCGACATCCCGGCGCATCCGTGGTGATAAGAGGAAGAGACATGGAGGCTGCTTCAATCAGCACTTGCGGCACTCCTTCGCGATAATGACTGGGCAAAACAACTAAATCAACTTCATTGAAGAGCTTGCGCATGTCCTTGACATGACCAAGCAGCCGCAATCGTCCTGCACTCTGCCATCGTTTGACATCATCTTCAGAGATTGATCCGGGATTTCCCGCATCAGGTGCGCCAGCGAGCAGAAATTCAATTTCATCCGCCCGATGCGCCAGCAATTCAGCCGCTTCTGCATAAATGCCGACACCTTTTTCCCAAAGAAGGCGGGATGCCAGCAGCACCTTGAATTTTTTTCCGCGCTGTCGTGTTGCGGCAGAAAAATATGCGGTGTCCACACCTGATCCAGCCCCTCCTTTGATCAGGAAAATATTGTCAGGCGATATCAAACGATTGGCAAAAAATAACTGTCTGTCGTCAGGGTTCTGCACAATCAATCGGCTGCTGTCACCGCGCAAAGCCAGCCGCAACAGCACCTTCAGCAGCGGCCTGAGTGCGTGGGCTAAAACGGACTGGCTGGAAAATACATATCCCAATCCAGGTAACGTATTGATTCTACCTCTAATCCCTGCCAACTGAGCTGCCAGTCCGCCATAAATCACGCTTTTTAGCGTAAAGTTGTGAACAGCATCAGGTCTTTCTTCCTTATAACTATTTAGGAGAAATCTGAAAAGACGGAATTCTTTTGAAGGATTAATGCTGCGCCGCTTCATCGGCAGAGGTATCCAGCGGAATCCTTCTGCTTCCAACAAGGCTCCGTGTTCTCCGCAAGATGACATCATCACCACTTCAACTCCTTGGCTGCGGAGAAAGCGGGCCAACCCCAAACAGAAATTATACAAAAAACTGTCAGAAGCGGCAAAAAAAATGATCTTCAACAAATGGCTGTGGTTAAGAATGCGATGCGTGCAAATCCGGCTTGTATTCCGGCACCCAGATATTGAGCTGGCGTTTGACCTCCAGTTCATCACGCAGGCCGGGCTGGGCCATCCATGTCAGGCATTCGGTGTGCCAGCTCATGTCCGCCGGGCGTGCTCTGGCCACGCGCAGTTTGGGGTGCGGGGTGGGCAGGGTGGACTCGTCATCAGCCAGCAGCTCCTCATAGAGCTTCTCGCCCGGACGCAGCCCGGTGTATTGAATGCTGATGCTGTCCTCTTCCGCGCCGGAGAGCGTGATCATCAGCTTGGCTAATTCGGCGATTTTGACCGGTTCGCCCATGTCGAGGACGAAAATTTCGCCGCCCTGCCCCATCAAGGCGGCTTGCAGCACGAGCTGGGCGGCCTCAGGGATGGACATGAAATAGCGGGTGATTTCAGGGTGTGTCACCGTCACCGGGCCGCCTGCGGCAATCTGCTTCTGAAATTTGGGAATCACGCTGCCGGAGGAACCCAGCACATTGCCGAAACGCACCGAAATAAACCGAGTGCCACCTGTCTGCTGCAAGGCTTGGCAGACCATCTCGGCCAGCCGTTTGGTTGCGCCCATCACGTTGGTGGGATTAACCGCCTTGTCGGTTGAAATCATTACGAATTTGCTCACGCCGTGCGCCTGGGCCGCTGCGGCCACGGTCTGAGTGCCCAGCACGTTGTTCCGCACTGCCTCCCACGCATTGCTGTTCTCCATCAGCGGCACGTGCTTGTAGGCGGCGGCATGAAAGACCACTGCTGGGCGGTGCGCGGCCATGATCTGGTTCATCCGGGCGGCATTCTTCACATCGCCGATCACCGGCGCAAGCCGCAGTTCAGGAAAACGCTGCGGCAGCTCCTGCTCCATTGCGTACAAGGCCAGCTCAGACTGTTCCACCAGCACCAAGCTGCCGGGCTTGAAACGGGCGATCTGGCGGCACAGCTCCGAGCCGATAGATCCGCCCGCGCCAGTGACCAGCACGGTCTGGCCGGCGAGCAGCTCATGCAGGCCGCTGTTGTCCAATTGCACCGGATCACGACCCAGCAAGTCGTCCAGCTCAATCCGGCGCAGATTGGACACCGCCACTTTGCCGGAAACCATGTCTTCCAAGGGCGGCACAGTGAGGACGTTCAATCCAGCCTCGGCGCAGCTCTGCGTGATGCGGCGGCGCACCCCATGCGCGGCGGACGGCAAGGCCAAAACGATGTCCTGCGCTCCCATCTTTTTCGCCCAGACTGCGGCTTCCTCCAATTTGCCTAAGACCGGAATGCCCTGCACTAACCGCCCCTGCTTGTCCGGGCTGTCATCCAGCAGGCCAACAGCATGCAGCGGCACCGGGCTGTGGGCCAGCTCGCGCAGCAGCGAATCTGCTGTCTCGCCTGAGCCAGCCACCAGCACCGGTTTGCTGTCCGGGCGGAGCATGACGGTTAGCTGCTGTTCTTTCCATATCCGATATGCTATCCGGCTGCCGCCCATGATCAGAATCAGCAGCAGGGGATAGAGAACCAGCACTGCGCGCGGCACCACGGCACCAGAGCGGGTGAGATACAATGCCAGCGGGATTAGCACGGCACTGGTGCCTGCGGCCAGAACTATGCGCTGGAGATCAGGCAGGCTGGCAAAACGCCAGAGACCGCGATAGAGGTTGAACCGCCAGAATATGACGACTTGCAGCGGCAGCACCCAGAACAGGGTGGCAAGGGCATTGTCCAGATATTGCGGGGGCAGGGAAAGATTCAGCCGCAGCCAGTAAGCAAGCAGCCATGCGAAAGCGGCAGCAAGGAGATCATGCAGAAAAATTATCAGGATGCGGAAGCTGGGCATAATTACAGATCAACTGCTGCGGGGAAGTTTGCAACCAAGCGGGAGCTACTCATTTCGCCATGCTGATTATAAAACTTGATTGCGCCCTCTTGACTGCACAGCCAGAACTCCTCCGCGCCAGCGGCAAAATAACACCGTCTTTTCTGACGCATTTCCGCCAAGGTGTTGCTTGGGGAAAACACTTCCACACAAAGCAATGGAGAAAAGGAAGACATCACATTGTTTTTTAGCAATTCCGCTTGGTTTGCTGTCAGCATCCCGACATCAACCACTTTGACATCTTCGTCAGTTTCGACAGGAAATTTAGGAACGATAATCAAATCAGGATAAAGCTGATTCAATACGGCAATAATTTTCGCTTGAAAAAGCACATGCCTGACACTTGCCGGACTCACAAATAATTTGTCCCTGCTGATTCAGCTCCATTTTATAGGGAAGATTTTGCAGGGCCGGGTCTGCGCAGAGTTCTTGCCAGTTCATTGTTGATATTTACGGATTGATATCCGATCCTGGCCAGAAGGCTTCATCCATGAACACTTCAAATGTCCACGGGCAATCTGATGGAAAATGAGCCGTGGCTAAACCTGTCTCGCGTATCGCACCTGCCACAGCATAGCCGTAGGCCCTATTGATCAACTCAGGCAACTTATTCTTCAACCCCGGATTTTCTTGCAGATGTTCGATGATACGTTTGCGTTGCTCAATGATGGTGAATTTCCAGCTCCGCCCTTGGTAAGCGGGTTGATATTGCCACTTCAGCAAGTGCATAAGCAAAATTTCTATAAAGGATTGCAAGGCACGCTTTTCAGACTTGCTCACGTCTTCAATTTCCTCGATAATATGCTCCCAGTCAGCTTGGTCAAATTTTCGTTCACGTAATATCTGCGCTTGTTGCAATGACCATGTGTACAGGTCTTGGTCATAGGCGGCTTCATTCATGATGTCAAGGCTGTTCCATTCTGATCCGGTCGCCGCTGCCGCTGCCCAGCACCGTTTGGAGAATGTATTTGAAATATGAACGCAAGTTCATGCTGCTGATCATCTCCGCGTCAACTTGCGCAAGCCGCTCTGGAACGGACATGTCAATTCCTTGCACTTGGGCAAGGCCAGTGATGCCTGGACGCACAGTAAAAGCTCCGGCTGCGGCACGGGCGGCAATCAATTCGTGCTGATTAGGCAGGCAAGGACGCGGGCCAACAAGGCTCATCTCGCCTTTCAGGACGTTCCAAAGCTGCGGCAGCTCATCTAATTTAGTGCGGCGCAAAAAATGACCAAATGAGGTGATGGCTGAGACACTGGCAAGATGTGTAGCCACGTCTGCTGTGCCGATCCGCATGGTGCGAAATTTGATTAAGGTGAACGGTTGTTGGCCACGTCCCACCCGTCTCTGGCATAAAAGGGGAGAACCAGTGTCAAACCAGCCGATGGCGGTCAGAATAAGCAGCAATGGAAGACCGAACAGCAGACCAAAAACAGCAAAAAATATGTCCAGCAGTCGAATCATTTCACTGCGCTTGCAGGTACGATTTAGCAGTCTTTCGCAAGGCTTCGTCCACACTCACTGGCGGCGACCAGTTCAGCAGTTCGCACGTTTTACGCATATCTATCTGCAAAGAACCAAGCAGCCGCACAGCAATATCCTCTTTTCTCAGCAAAGAGGCCGCCTTTCGCAGCCACGATACGGGCACTGGCAGCAGACGGGCAGGCCTGCCAAGTGCTGCTCCCAAACGTTGCAGCAGCTCAGTGGTGGATAAGTCTTCACCATCACTGACTAAAAAAGTTTGATTTGCTGCCGCAGGACGATCAATATAGATTGTGATCAAATCTATGAGGTTGTCGAGCGCAACAAGACTGCGCTGATTGTGAACTGCGTCGAGCGGCAGAGGAACTCCCTTATGCAAGCACAAGCATCGCATCATGCTTAAAAAAATTCCATTGACACCAGCACTATAAACTAATGAAGAACGAATGATAACAATCTCCATGCCGATTTGTGTAAAAATATCTTTCAAACCTTGTTTAGCTTCGTATTTAGAAATTCCATAGAAATCTTTAGGATTTCAACTATCAGAAATTGTAAATGGCTTATTTGGTGGAGTAGATTCGCCGTTGACTTTAATTGAGCTGAGAAAAGTAAAACGTCGGACACCTGCGGCAGCAGCTTGACGGGCAAGCTTGAGAGTGCCAGCGGTATTCACAAAGCGGAATTCTGTGAGCGGATTAGAAACACAGTCAGACATGATGTGGATATGGCTGCCAAATGAATTACAATATCGACATTGTCGAGAGCCTGCGTCCAATCGATTTCAGGAAGTATGTCTCCCGCTTCGGCACGAGTGATGGGCCGGACTTGGTACTGTTGGCTGAATGTGGAGAGTAGGGCAGAGCCGATAAAACCTGTTGTACCTGTGAGAATAATATTCATGACACCATCACGTCTATAAACCGCCGAGCGAGAACTGGATAAACCTGTTTTTCTAGAATAAATTTTTTACCACGTTTGCCCATTGCGTCACGATCATCAGGGGACATCGAGATTAGTTTTAATATGGCGTTTCTAATCATATTAACATCACCAGGAGCAACAGTAATGCCGCATCCAGCTTCAGCTACTGGATCATTGCCTGCTTGAAGCGCACAAACGACCGGTTTTCCTGACATCATATAATCCATAAGCTTATTAGGAGAAATACCAAAACGGTAAATAGGCTTTGGTAAGAAGCTTATGTAAGTAATATCAATTGATTTTAAAAAATTAGGAATACAACATTTTGGAATAGCATGGAATAATTTAACATTTTTAATTTTTTCCTGTTGAATACGAGTTGCAAGTCTATCACGCTCTGGCCCATGGCCCACTAAAACAACTTCAAAATCCTGCGGACATAATTTAGCAACATCTATCAATAGATCTAAATCATTAGCTAATCCATATGCACCAGCATAGCCAATGATAGGTTTTTTTATTTTTTTAACTGTATCTAAATAGTAAAATAATTCATCAGGCAAAGATATCTCTTTTTCCCATTCAGATATTTCTATACCGTTAGGTATATAATGAAACTTAGATGGGTGCATCCCTCTATATACCATGTAGTACTTTGCTTTTGGAAGAACAGTAACTATGCTATCCGCTTTTTCATAAGCATAATTTTCAACTTTCCTCATAAGTATGATAAAAGGATGCCATTTAGGCATATTGCCTAATTCAATTAAAGTAAGCGGCCAAAGATCGCGCACTTCAAATATTAATTTAGCATTTGTTTGTTTTTTAATTTTCTGTGCAGCAAGTATGTCTAATAAATGAGTACTCGCTGCAATAACGACATCAGGATTAGATTCAATAGCAATTTTTTTTGCATTGACGTAAGTTTGCCAAGCAAAGCTAAGTATATTAATTACTCTCTTAAAACCATTACATGTATATGTAGGGGTTTTGTACCATGTATAGAAGATTCCATCAATTATTTCAGTTAAAGTTTTACCTAAAAATTTTGGCTGAACAGTTCGTACATGAGAAAATGATGCTGCATATATATGAACATAATGACCAGCCTTGACCCATTCACGAGCTAAATAATACACGCGATAAGACATGCCATGTTGTGGAGAGCCTGCATAGTGATGCAGAATTAAAATTCTCATTTTATTTTGCTATAGTATGTATATTTCGTGCTGTCCAGCACGAATATAACCGCACACAGAGGAAGACATGGAACTCGAAATTACAGCATTTTATTGTTTATGCGATGATTTTTTAATTTCTGAAGGCTGGCTTGACGGCCGGCAATGCGCGATGAGCACAGCGGAGGTCATGACCGCAGCTCTGACAGCCGCCGCTTTTTTCTCCGGCAGTCATGAAAAAAGCTGCAAATTTCTTGAAGAGCATGGATATATTCCTGACATGCTTTCAAAAAGTCAGTTCAGCCGCCGCCTGCGCGGAATTCCTGAAT
>NZ_JBLWEN010000032.1:0-16345 GCF_048287415.1 Candidatus Electronema sp. JM | reverse complement strand
TGTTAAAGATAAATTTAGAAACTGGCTGCGCTGGTTTGCTGACACAGTCATGGAGATTGCTTGCGCACTGCACAATTTCAGATTAAGATTCAGACCTTGGCAAAAAGTCAATGCCGATTGTTTGAAAAAATCGATATAGTGTCTAATCACTACAAAATATCTCATTAATCCGCCTTCATTCTGATTTATCGCATAAAATCATGCCCAGTGCCCTTCCCGACTGCTGCCAGCCTCTTGCGGCTGAAGAAAAATTTCGTTTTGCCTGCCAGCCTGGCGCAGCCTGCTTCACGGATTGCTGCCGCCAGCTTGACCTCGCCCTGACTCCCTTTGACGTGCTTCGTCTGAAAAAACGGCTCAAGCTGGATTCCGGCAGCTTTTTAGAGCAGTACGTGCTGGTTGCCTGGGAGGAGGGCATGATTTTTCCGGCCTGTTTCCTGACCATGATTGATGACGGAAAAGCGAGCTGCGTTTTTGTCACAGAACAGGGATGCAGCGTTTATGCTGACCGTCCGGCGGCCTGCCGGGCCTATCCTGCCGGACGGGGCATTTCGCGCCGGGCGGATGGCGCGGCGGAAGAGCGGTTTGTGCTCCTGCGCGAGCCGCACTGCCTTGGTTTTGCCGAGTCAGCGGAGCAGACCGCGCTAGAATATTTTCACGCTCAAGGCTTGACGGAATACAACCGCTGCAATGACCAGCTCTTGCGGCTGCTCCAGCATCCCAAGATTCAGGCCGGATTCCGCCTCAGCCAAGCGCAGATGGATCAGTACGTCATGGCTCTGTATAACGTGGATTTTTTCCGCCAGGAAATGGCCGACGGCAGAATTGCGATGCGCCGCCCGCTTGCGGTTGCGGAACTGCGCGCCTTGGCCGGGGATGATGAGGAACTGCTGCTGCTCGGCCTGCGCTGGCTGTTGCAGGAGTATTTCGGAGAAACAGCATGACGACGACGCACGATAAGGAAACGCCGCCGGAACTGCTGGCGGAGCTGCGCCGGATCAGCGCACGGTATTGTCTGGAAGAAGGCGGCTCGCACGGCCCTGATCACACCGAGCGGGTTTTTCAGAACGCTATGGCCATAGGCAGGAGCATGGGGGCGCGTTTGGATATTCTCGCTCCGGCGGCCCTGCTGCATGATATTGGACGCAGCCAAGAAAGCCGGAGCAAAGGCGGACTCTGTCATGCCGACATCGGCGCGGATATGGCGGAACCGATACTCCGCGAGCTGGGCTATTCCGAGGAAGACCGGACGGCAATCTGCCGCTGCATTCGCAGCCACCGCTTCCGGGGCGACACGGAGCCGGAGAGCTTGGAAGAAAAAATTCTCTTTGATGCCGACAAGCTGGATTCTATCGGCGCGGTTGGCATTGGCCGGGCTTTTCTTTTTGCCGGACAGATCGGGGCGCGGCTGCACAACGCTGATGCGGATCACTCCGCCACGGTTGCCTATTCTGGCGAGGACACCGCCTATCGGGAATTTCAGGTGAAAATGTCCAAAGTGAGCAAGGAAATGCTGACTCCGCTCGGCAGAAAAATTGCCCGGCGGCGGCATGAGTTCATGGAGACCTTTTTTGCCGAGCTGAATTTGGAGATTTACGGCAGCGTCCTGCAAGCGGCAGGGGAATAAGCTGCCGCAGCCTCCTGTTTCACTCTGTTCCGGCGGCAAAAGATTCCTGAAGCTGGCGGAAATAATCGCGGGCTTTGGCTTTTTGCGCGGCGGGCAGGCGGGCATCCAAATCCTGCCGCTGCTGCCGGGCGATCTGCTTCTCCTCCTCGCTCAGGCCGTTGTCGTGGCTGGCGGCGACAGAAAGCCAAGCGTGCGCCAAGGCATGATCTTGCGGGCAGCCCCGGCCTTGCAGGCAGCAGGCCGCCACCTCTATCTGGGACGGGCCGTAATCAAGCTGGGCGGCGTAGAGCAGCCATTCAAAACTGAGCGGCGCGTCCTGCGCCACCGTGTCGCCAGCCCCGTCGCGGCAGATCATCGCCAAGGCATGGGCCGCCGGGCCGTGGCCGAGATTGGCGGCCTCGGTCAGCCAGGTCACGCCAGCGGCAATGCTCTGCTCCACTTCCCATTCAGGATCGCCGCTGAGGTAAATCTGCGCGGCCTCCATCTGCGCCTCGGCCTCGCCTGCCTCGGCTTTTTGCAGAATCAGCTCGAAGGTGCTGGGGCGCAGCTCGGTTTCGCCGCAGAGTGCCTGCAAATGCTTCCGGTAGCAGAGCAGCTCTTCCAGCGTGATCGGCAGCAGGCCCATGAACACAGCCGGGCGGCTGAGGAAGCTGTCCGCGCTGAGGGAGGCATGAGCGAAATCTTGTCCGGCCTGCGCCAGCAGCCTGGCCGGATTGGTCTTTTTCGGCGGCTGCTCGAAACGGGCCGGGCAGATCAGCAGCTGCACGCCGTTCTTGTCCTTCAGCACGGCCTTGCAGACCGCCCAGCCGTCCTCCATCTCGCGGACATACACGCCGCCGGTGAGCAGCTGATATTCCTCCCGCGCCTGCTCGCCGGGCTGCGCCAGACCGATGCCTTGCTGCACCAGCCGGTTCAGCCAATAGCGGGCTTTCTTGCTGTCTCTGGGCAAAGCCGCGCCGAGCAGATAGCGGTCGGCCAGAGCGGCCATCGCGTTGCGGTCATCGCGCCAGGCCGCGTAGGAGCCAGCTTTGCGCAGCCACGGCGGCGCGCTTTCGCTCAGGCAGTCGTAAATGGAATCCACATACAGCCGCCAGCCCCGGAAATCCTCGTCCGCCAGCGCATTGTCAGCAAGATGAATGCTGTTGACCGCAAAGGACTGGGCCGGAATGGGCAGATGCGCCGCGCCGAAAGAGCCGTCTATGGCATCCACGCCGAGATGCAGCTCCTCCTCGTCCAGCCGCTCAGGAATTTGCAGGAAACGTCCGGCGTAGCGGAGAATGTGCACCATGTTGTCTTCGGCATGAACGACTTTGACCAAGCGGTAGAGGCCGCCGTTGCGCTCCTGCATGGCGTAAATGCCGCCAGGCTGCGGCAGGGGCGCAGGCTGCCGCGCTGCGGCGGGCGGCATCTCCGGCGGCGCGGCAGGTCCGGCGGCTGCCGCCGGGCTGACCGCCAAATCCGGCGCAGCGGCGGGCGGCTGCTCCGCGTTGATCTTAATGCAGTCCAACGCCGCGCAGTCCTCCGCCTCGTCCTCCTCGTGGCGGAAAGAGGCGGCTTCCAGCCGCCTGCGCCGGTCAGCTGCGCCGGAATCAGCCAGTCTTTTGAGAAAATCGAAAAAAGCCATGCCCAGAACGTGCGGTGAAAGTTGCAATGTCTTCAGCGCGGAAGTATATATGATAATTTCTGAACAGTGTAGGTCGAAAAGCGGCGCATGTCAATTGCTCTGGCAGTCTTCCTGCCGGGCGGAGCAATGCGCCCGGCTGAGACAGCCGGGATGCGGAGGAGAGAAGAACGATGAATCAGACCCTTGGCGGCGCGGCCCCGGAGCAGAGCCTGCCGGTTGCGGAAATCAGCCGGGCCGTGCGGGAGAGCGGGGCCTGGGCCGGGCTGCTGAAAAATGAAATGGCCAAACGCATCGTCGGCCAGGAGCGGCTGGTTGAGCGGCTGCTGATCGGCCTGCTCACCGGCGGACATATTTTGCTGGAGGGCCTGCCGGGCCTGGCGAAGACCTTGGCGGTGAAAACCTTGGCCGCCGCTGTCTCGGCGAGCTTCCGCCGCATTCAGTTCACCCCGGACATGCTGCCTGCGGATATTATCGGCACGGAAATATATAATCCCAGAGACACCAGCTTTGTCGTCAAGCAGGGGCCGATTTTCGCCTCGCTGATTCTCGCCGACGAGATCAACCGCGCTCCGTCCAAGGTGCAGTCGGCGCTCTTGGAAGCGATGCAGGAGCGGCAGGTGACCATCGGCGAAAACACCTTTGCCCTGCCGGAGCTGTTTCTTGTGCTGGCGACGCAGAATCCGATTGAGCAGGAAGGCACCTACCCGCTGCCGGAAGCGCAGGTGGACCGCTTCATGCTCAAGGTCAAAGTCGGCTATCCCAGCCGCGAGGAGGAACGGCGCATCCTTGACCTGCTGGATTACGTCGACGACAAAACGGTCATGCCGCCAATCCTCGCGCCGGAAGAAATATTGGCCGCCCGCAAGGTGGTGGACAGCATCTATGTGGACGAGCGGATCAAAGACTACATCGTTGATCTGATCTGCGAGACCCGCGAGCCGACCGGACCCAACGCCGGAATGCGCGGCCATATCGAAACCGGTGCCTCGCCGAGGGCGACAATCAGCCTGAAAGCGGCGGCCCGCGCCTTGGCCTATCTCAACGGGCGCGGCTACGTCATCCCGGACGACATCAAAAATTGCGCCCCGGACGTGCTCCGCCACCGCGTCCGCACCAGCTACGAGGCTGAAGCTGAAGGCATCAGCAGCGAGGACATCATCCGCAGGCTGCTGGAAACCGTGCCGGTGCCCTGAGCGCATGGAAACAGCGGCGGTCAGGGAAATCCTGAAAAAGGTGCGGCAGATTGAGGTGCGCACGCGGCGGATGGCCGACAGCAGCCTCGCTGGCAGCTATCATTCCGTTTTCAAAGGCCGGGGCATGAATTTCGACGAAGTGCGCGAATACGTGCCGGGCGACGAGGTCAGAACCATCGACTGGAATGTCACCGCCCGCACCGGCATCGCGCATGTGAAGAAATTCGCTGAGGAGCGCGAGCTGACCATCATGCTCCTGATTGATCTCAGCGCGTCAGGGAGTTTCGGCTCCGGCAGGCAGTCCAAGCGCGAGGTCATGGCCGAGCTGGCCGCTGTGCTGGCTTTTTCCGCCGTGCGCAACAGCGACAAAGTCGGGCTGCTTCTTTTTTCCGACTTCGCCGAATTGTATATCCCCCCGGACAAAGGCCGCAGCCACATCCTGCGGGTGATCCGGGAGATTCTTTTTTTTCAGCCGCAGGGCAAAGGCACGGGCATCGGCGGCGCGCTCGACTTCTTCAGCCGGGTGGCGAAGCGGAAATGCGTGACCTTCCTCATCTCGGATTTCTGCCTGCCCGGCGATTTCGACGACGCGCTGCAAGTGCTGCGGCCCAAGCTGCAAGCCGCAGCCCGCCGCCACGATCTGATCGCGGTCTCGGTCACGGACCCGCGCGAGCTGGAATTGCCAGATGCAGGCTGGATCACCTTGGAGGACGCAGAAAGCGGCGAGCAGATACTGCTCAACAGTTCGGACGAATGGACGCGGCGGGCTTACGCCAATCTGAGCGGCGACCTGCGGGAACGCTTTGCCCGCGCCCTGCTCGGCATGGGCATTGATCTGCTCCAGCTTTCGACCGGCACGCCCTATCTTGCGCCGCTGATGGGATTTTTCCGCGCCCGCAGCCGGAGGCTGTCGCGATGAGCCGCCGCCGCATTGTCCTGCTCTTTTTTCTGCTGCTGGCCGCGCCGTTGCAGGCGCAGCAGCCTGCTACAGCTCCTTCCGTTCAAGCCGACGCAGAGGAAATAGAGATTGAGCCGCCGGTGCCTCTGCCGGAAGCGATGCCGCGTTGGCCGATTGCCGCAGGAGCCGCGCTGCTCGGCGGCGGCCTGCTTTTTGTGTATCTGCGAAAGAGGAAGCGCAAACCGCAGCCTGCGCCGCTGCCTCATGAAACCGCGCTACTCGGCCTAGCGCAGGCGGACGGCCTGATTGCCGCCCATGACTGCGCCGCCTTTGCCGCGCTCTTTGATCAAACCTTGCGCCACTATTTGGCGGAACGTTTCGGCATCGCCGCGCAGCAGCAGACGGCCAGCGAGCTGATTCAGCGTGTCACGGACGAAAACGCGGCGGAGCTGCTGCAAGAGTATTCCGACACGCTGCGGGCTTGGCTTGCGCTCTGCGAGGCGGCGAAATTTGCCGAAGCCGCGCTGAACGAGGCGGACATGAGGGAAATGACAAGCCAGCTCCGCGCTTTTGTTGAAACAACCCGGGCGGAGGCGGCAAAGAAATAAGATGGACAGTTTCCGTTTCGCTGAACCGCAGCTCCTCTGGCTGCTGCTTGTCCTGCCGCTGCTGGCTTGGCTGCGCAGCCGGAGCGGTCAAGCTCCGGCCATGCTTTTTTCCTCGGTCTCAGCCGTGCGGCTTATTGCTGGGAGCCGCAAAGTCAGTCCCGGCAAGCTGCTGGCTTGGCTGCGGCTGGCGGCAGTTGGCCTGCTGATCATCGGCATGGCCAGGCCGCAGTGGGGCCGCACCAGCACCGAAATCGAGGCTTCCGGCATTGATATTCTGCTGGCCGTGGATATCTCCGGCTCGATGAAGGCGATGGATCTCAGCGGCTCATCCAGCCGTTTGGACGTGGTCAAAACTGTGGTGGCTAAATTCATCAGCGACCGGCCCAGCGACCGCATCGGCCTTGTCGCCTTCGCCGGCAGGCCCTATTTAGTCTGCCCGCTGACCCTTGACCATAGCTGGCTGCGGCAGCGGCTGGATTCGCTGCGCATCGGCATGATTGATGAGGATGGCACCGCCATCGGCTCGGCTATCGCTGCTGGCGTGAACCGCCTGCGCGACCAGCAGGCTAAATCGCGCATCATGATCCTGCTCACTGACGGGGTGAACAACGCGGGCAAAGTCGCGCCTCTCGCAGCGGCGGAAGCGGCGGCGGTGATGCAGATCAAGGTCTATACCATTGGCGCAGGCAAGCGCGGTGTCGCGCCGGTGCCCAGCGTGGATATGTTTGGCCGCCCCCGCATGATTCAGGCGGAGGTGGATATTGACGAAACCACGCTGACTAAGGTTGCGGGTCTGACCAAGGCGAAATATTTCCGGGCCACTGACAGCAGCTCGCTGGCAACGATTTACGAAGCCATCAATTCAATGGAAAAAACCAGCAGAAAAATCAGGCAATTTTCCCAGCACAACGAGCTGGTTGCTTGGCCGCTGCTGGCTGCGGCACTGCTGCTGGCCGCTGAACTGGCGGCATCGCGGCTGCGGCTGCCATAAAGGCCGCCTTCTTTTCTTGCCTCCGGCACTTGCCCTCGACCGCGCATTCGTGCTAAAGTCCTGCATCAACCAACCGCCAACGCGCAGAATTTTTCTTGGGGACGACCATGCTGCCGCACGATGCCTGCCTCGCCGAACTGATCAGTTTTCTTCGCACCTCGCCGACCGCTTTTCATGCCGCCGCGTCTGCCGCCGCCTTGCTGCGGGAAAGCGGCTTTGTCCAGCTTGACGAGCAAGCAAGCTGGGGCCGCTTGCCTGCGGGCAACTATTTTGTCCTGCGCAATGAATCCAGCTTGATCGGCTTCACCTGGAACGGCGGCGGCGCGTTCCGCCTGATCGGGGCGCACACGGACAGCCCCAGCTTGCGGCTGAAGCCCAATCCGCTGCGCAAAGAGCAAGGCTGCCTCCTGCTTGGCGTGGAGATTTACGGCGGTGCGCTGCTCCGGCCTTGGTTTGACCGTGAGCTGTCTTTGGCCGGGCGTGTGGCGTGGCAGGACAAAAACGGCAGTCTGCGCTCGGCATTGCTCGATGTTCAGCGGCCCGTGGCGGTCATTCCCAGTTTGGCCATCCACCTGAATCGTGAGGCCAATAAGCAGCAGGATATCAACAGTCAAACGGAATTGGTGCCGCTGGCCGGGCTGATCGGCGAAGCGGCGACCGACTTCCAGCACCTGCTGCGCGAGCAGCTCCGCAGCCAGCAGCCGGATGCCGAACCTGCCGGACTGATTGACCATGAGCTGTTTTTCTATGATGCAACTCCGCCCGCTTTGGCCGGGCTGCATCAGGAATTCATCGTCAGCGCACGGTTAGATAACTTGGTCTCTTGCTTTGCCGCAGTTCAGGCATTGCGTTTGGCGGATGCGCAGGACAACTGTCTGATCATTCTCAATGATCATGAGGAAGTGGGCAGCGTCTCCGCTGCCGGAGCCAAAGGGCCGCTGCTCCGCGACGTGCTCGAACGGCTGCTGCCGGAGACCGAAGCTCGGCAGGCTGCGCTGCGAAAATCGTTTTTCATTTCCGCTGACAACGCCCACGCTGTTCATCCCAACTACGCCGCCAAGCACGATCCTCAGCATTTGCCGCAGCTCGGCAAAGGGCCGGTGATTAAATTCAATGCCAACCAGCGCTACGCCACCACGGCGGCTTCGGCAGCCAAATTCCGCCAGCTCTGCACCAAAGCGGACGTGCCGGTTCAGGAATTCGTCTCCCGCAGCGACATGGGCTGCGGCTCGACCATCGGCCCGCTGACTGCCGCCGAGCTGGGCGTGGAAACCGTTGATGTCGGCATTCCCTCGTTGGCCATGCACTCCATCCGCGAGACCGCCGCCAGTGTGGACTGCTGGCATCTTTGCCGGGTGCTGCGGACTTTTTTCCAGCCCTGATTTCCCTCTTTCGCTTTTCTCGCAACACGGCTGCATTCTTGCTGATACCACGCGGCAGCACTGGCACGATGTGGCACGTTGTATCGCAATTTCCTGAAAAGTATGACATTGTGGCAGTTGACAGCCGCCACAATCTGCGCTAAAAGAAAGTCTTTTTTTGCGCGACGAACACCCTGGCCGGAAGGCTGCCCGGCCTTAAGATACTTTTTTGAACTAAGGAGAATGTGATGGCTTTTTCGAGGAGGAATTTTCTCAAATACGCCGCCATGTCCGCCGGAGGCGCGGCAATCGCCGACACGCCATTCTTCTCAGCCCGCGCCAGGGCTGAGGCGGAAGGCGGCGATGTCAAGTATGTGCCGACGAGCTGCGAGATGTGCTTCTGGAAATGCGGCGCAATCGCCAAAGTCAAGGACGGCAAGGTGGTGAAGCTGGAAGGCAATCCGCTCCATCCGCAGAGCATGGGCAAACTCTGCGCACGCGGTCAGGCAGGCATTGGCCAGCTCTATGACCCGGACCGTCTGAAAAAGCCGATGATCCGCACCGGCGAGCGCGGCGACGGCAAATATAAAGAAGTGAGCTGGGACGAGGCCTTCAGCTACACAGCGGAGAAGCTGAACGCGATCATCGCCAAATACGGCCCGGAATCCATCGCCATGATGTCGCACGGCTCGCCCGGCGATTATTTCACCAACTTGCTCAAGGCCTTGGGCAGCGGCAACATCGCCTTCGCTTCCTTCGCCCAGTGCAAGGGCATCCGCGACGCGATGTGGGAGCTGACGCTCGGCCACAAGCCTGCCACAAGCTGCGAGCGGGTTGACCTGAAAAACAGCCGGGTCGTCGCCTTGTTTGGCACCCATCTGGGCGAAAACATGCACAACTCCCAGACGCAGGAGTTTGCCCAAGCCGTGGGCAACGGCTGCAAGATCATCTGCGTTGACCCCCGCTACTCCACCGCCGCTTCAAAATCCTGGCTCTGGCTGCCGATCAAGCCCGGCACCGACACCGCCCTGCTCCTGACTTGGATCAACATCATCATCAGCCGCGAGCTGTACGACAAAGCCTATGTCGAGCAGTACACCGTCGGTTTTGATAAAGTGAAAGAAGCGGTGGCGCAGTACACCCCGGAGTGGTGCGCCAAAGAGACCGACCTGCCTGAGGCGGACATTGTTGCGGCGGCAGAGGAGCTGGGCCGTTATGCGCCCAACGTGGTGGTGCATCCGGGCCGTCATTTGGCGTGGTATGGCAACGACGCGCAGCGTGTCCGGGCGATGGCGATTCTGAACGCCCTTCTTGGCACATGGGGCCGGGAAGGCGGCATGTGGCTGCCGCCGAAAGGCAAGTTCCCCAGCTTCAGCGACGGTGCGCCCAAGTATGCCGATCCAGCAAAACCGCCGGTCATCAAAGGCAATTTCCCCTTTGCGGGCGGCGAGGGATTGACCCAGGTGGTGCGGGACACGATCATCACTGGCGAGCCGTACCCGATCAAAGCCCTGTTTGTCTGCGGCACGGACATGATCAAGGCCCTGCCTGCTCCGGCACAGACCCGCGAAGCGATCAGCAAACTGGATTTCATGGTCGCGGTGGACATCATGCCATCGGAAACCGTGATGCTGGCGGATGTCATTCTGCCGGAATGCACCTATTTAGAGCGGCACGACGGCCTGTTCAAAATTGAATCCCGCGAGGCCGGTGTCTCTCTCCGGCAGCCTGCGATTGAGCCGATGTACGACACCAAGCCCGCATGGTGGATCGCCAGCGAGCTGTGCAAAAAAATGGGCAAGCCGGAGTTCGCGGTCAAGGACAGCTGGGAAGCGCGGATGAAACGGCAGGCTGAGGCCTGGGGCATCAACTACGCCGAGCTGGTTGACAAGGGGTATGTCAGCCAGCCGGGTACCTTCAAGCCGTACATCACCACTGACAATCAGCCGGAATTCAAAACCGATTCGGAAAAGATTGAGCTGTTCAGTGCCGCGCTGGAAAGCCACGGTTTTGATCCAGTGCCCAAATACGAGCCGACCGAGCAGCCGCCAGAGGGCATGTACCGCCTGCTATATGGCCGCAGCCCGGTGCACACCTTCAGCCGGACAATCAACGACCAATGGCTGTGGGAGCTGCAACGCGAAAACGAGGTCTGGCTGAACAAAAAAGAGGCTGAGGCGCTTGGCCTGAAAGACAAGCAGCTCGTCAAGCTGGAGAACCAGGACAAAGCGACCGTCGGCCCGGTGCGGGTCAAAGTCACTGAGCGCATCCGCCGCGACTGCGTGTATATGGTGCACGGCTTCGGCCACAATTCTCCCAGCCTGACCAAAGCGCACGGGCGTGGCGCAGACGACCAGCAGCTCATAACCCGGTATAAAGTGGACCCGATCACCGGCGGCACCGGGATGCGGGTCAACTTTGTCAAGATTATCAAGGAGGCCTGATAAATGCCCAGATATGTCATGGTCATAGACCAGTCGCGCTGCGTCGGCTGCATGGCCTGCGTGGTCGCCTGCAAGCGCGAGAACGGCATCGCGCAGGATCAGTACCGCACCCGCGTGGTCGAGATGGTGAAAGGCGAGTTTCCTCGGTTGCGCACGGAAATGCGTTCAGAATTGTGCAACCACTGCGACCGTCCGCCCTGCGTGAACATCTGCCCGACCGGAGCCTCGCATAAGGAAGCGGACGGCACGGTGCAGATCACCCGACACAAATGCGTGGGCTGCAAAGCCTGCGTCGCCGCCTGCCCCTATGATGTCCGCTACATCAATGAGGAGCACGGCTATGCCGACAAATGCTCCTTCTGCCAGCACCGCGTCAAGGAGGGCAAGGAGCCTGCCTGCGTCGCCACCTGCATCGGCCGCTCGCGGATGTTCGGCGATGCAAACGATCCCAACAGCGAGGTCAGCAAAATCCTGCGGGAGCAGAGCTGGCGCGTGCTGAAGCCGGAAGTCGGCACCCAGCCGCACGTCTATTACATCAATCAGTATCCCCGGAAAAGCTGAGGAGGGAGTGCTATGGAACTGAATATTGTCGGCACCAACGCCATCACCTACCCTGTCATGCACGTCTGGGACTGGCGGGTGGCCATTTATCTGTTTCTTGGCGGCATGTCCGGCGGCCTGATGAGCATGAGCGCGATCAACTACATCCGGCCTAAAAAAGGCAAGGTGGACAGCTCCTGCTCGTGGCAGATTCCGGTCATCGCTCCGATCCTGCTGGCCATCGGCTTGCTCTTCCTCAATTTTGATCTGGAGCGGCCATTCAACGCCTTCTGGTTCTACTTGGCCTTCAAGCCGGTCTCGCCGATGAGCTGGGGCGCATGGATAGTTTTTGTCATCTATCCGCTGATGATCCTGTATGCGCTGGCCGCCTTGCCGGACGCAATCAAAGCCAAGATCAAGAATCCTGATCTGCGCGGCTTCGCTGACAAGATGCAGCCGCACCTGTTCAAGCTGGCCAAGGCCAACTTCATTGCCGGCATCCTGCTGGCCATCTACACCGGTATTCTTCTCAGCAGCTTGGTGGCCCGGCCTCTGTGGAACTCGGCCATTCTGCCGATGCTCTTCCTGTGCAGCGGCATGAGCGCAGGCGCGGCGGTGATGATTATTGTCGCCAAGACCAAGGAGACCAAGCTCTTCTTCACCAAGGTTGACATCTGGCTGATCATCGCCGAACTGATCATCCTGCTGCTGTTCTTCTACGGCCATTACACCGGCGATGCCGCCCATCGGCAGGCGATCATGCCCTTCTTCAGCAAGTCGCATGAATTCTTCCCGTATTTCCTCAGCATCCTCATCATCGGCATCTGTCTGCCGCTGGCGATTGTGCTGAAGTTCTTGGAAGTCACCGGCGAGCACACTGAGGAGCTGACCACCTCTGGTCTTCTGCTGATGAACGCCAGCGCAGTGCTGGTGCTGGTCGGCAGCGCGGTGATCCGTTTTGCGATGGTTTACGCAGGCCAAATTTCCGGCTACGGCGGGTATATGTGATATTTCGCTGATACTCTGGCAAAAAAAAGCCGCAGCACGAAACACCGTGCTGCGGCTTTAATTTTTTTGAGCGAAGAAAAGAACTGTCAGCCCCGGACTGCGTAGCCGCCGTCAACAACAACAACTTGGCCATGAATCATGGCCGCGCCGTCACCGCACAGGAACAGGGCCAGATCAGCCACATCTTCCGGCGTGGTCAGGCGGCCCAGCGGCGTTCCTGCCAGCGACTGGCTGATGATTTCATCGCGGTTGGGGAATTTCTTCAGCGCGTCGGTGTCCACCACGCCTGCGCTGATGGTGTTGACCGTGATCTTGCGCGGGCCAAGCTCCACGGCCAAATGGCGGACCAGTGACTCCAACGCCGCTTTTGAGGCGCCAACCACGGTGTAGTTAGGCACTGCCCGCACTGCGCCAAGGCTGGAGATGGCCAGCACCCGCCCGCCTTGCTCCATCATCGGCACGGCCTGCTGAGTCAGGGTCAGCAGCGCACGGGCGTTGATGTCCATCGCCCAGTCCCAATGCCGCTGCGTCAGCTCCAAGGCCGGTTTGAGCACGCCGGAGGCCGCATTGGAAACCAAGATGTCCAGCCGCTGAAACGAGGCGCGAATCTGCTCGAACATGGCGACAATATCCTTCTCTTCGGCGACATTGCCCTTGACGGTCAGGCAGCGCACCCCGTGCTGCTCAACTGCCGCTGCTGTCTCCTCGGCATCGCTCCGGTGGCGGACATAATTGATCACGATGTCCGCGCCATGCTCCGCCAGCCGCAGGGCGATGGCCCGGCCTATGCCGCGTGATCCTCCGGTGACTAACGCCGTTTTTCCGCGCAGATTCAACATCCCTTGTCTCCTGTGCAAAATCTTACCCTGTGCCGGCAGCTCTTCAGCTGCCGATGCCGCCCGCCTGTCTCTTGTTGGAATGGCCGTCGCCGCTGAAATGTACCTTGTAGAGCGGTTCTTTGCAAGGGCTATGGTTCAGCGGCCCAGCCTCAGCGCGGAGAAAAACAGCGGTGCCTGTATTTTTCATTGGTTAGGACGCAGGTTTGCTTATATAACATTTCAACCTTCAGATATTTTTAAAAATTTCTACTGCACCATCGAAAATTTTATTGCGAAGCATTGGGTTTGACATCACTTCGCTTGCAACGTTATCTGGTAAAAACCTTTGTTATCAATACCCAGCCCCTTGGGACGGGGCACTTTATTTGTCACGCAAAAATGCGTCGCACCCTCTCTGGGAAAACAAATAAAAAAGCCGCCCTTACCCCGCCCTTCCGCACAAAACCCTTTACGCCGCAGCGTTTGCTGGTAAGATAGCACCATTCGACATCTTTCAATTCCGCACAAGGAGAATTCATCATGTCCAGCAACTACTTCAACAGCCTGCCCCTGCGTCTTCAGCTTGACGAGCTGGGCCGCTGCCGCTTCATGCAGTCCTCAGAGTTCAACGGAGTTGAAGCCCTGAAAGGCAAGAAAATCGTCATTGTCGGCTGCGGGGCGCAAGGTCTAAACCAAGGTCTGAACCTGCGCGACAGCGGCTTGGACGTGTCCTACACCCTGCGCGACGAGGCCATTGCCAGCAAGCGGCTGTCCTGGCAGCGGGCCACCGAGAACGGCTTCAAGGTCGGCACCTATCAGGAGATGCTGCCGAGCGCTGATCTGGTCATCAACCTGACCCCGGACAAGCAGCATTCCGGCGTGATCAAGGCGGTGATGCCGCTGATGAAGCAAAACGCCTGCCTGTCGTACTCGCACGGCTTCAACATTGTTGAAGAAGGGATGCAGATCCGCAAGGACATCACCGTGATCATGGTTGCGCCCAAGTCGCCCGGCACCGAGGTGCGGCACGAGTACCAGCGCGGCTTCGGCGTGCCGACCCTGCTGGCGGTGCACCGCGAAAACGACCCGCTCGGCATCGGCTGGGACATTGCCAAGGCTTATGCGGCAGGCACAGGCGGGCATCGCGCTGGCTGCTTGGAGTCCTCCTTTGTTGCTGAGGTGAAGTCTGATCTGATGGGCGAGCAGACCATCCTCTGCGGCATGTTGCAAACCGGCTCGCTGCTCTGCTTCGAGCGGATGGTTGCGCTGGGCATGGATGCCCGCTATGCGGTCAAGCTGATCCAGAACGGCTGGGAGACCATCACCGAGGCCCTCAAGCACGGCGGCATCACCAACATGATGGACCGGCTTTCCAATCCGGCCAAACTGCGGGCCTTCCATCTTGCTGACGAGCTGAAGCGCATCCTCAAGCCGCTTTTCTGCAAGCACATGGATGACATCATGTCCGGGCATTTCTCCACGACCATGATGCAGGACTGGGCCAATGATGATGCCAACCTGCTCGCATGGCGCAAGGCCACTGGCGAGACCGCCTTTGAGAAGACCGAAGCGGCGGATGTGGCCATCAGCGAGCAGGAGTATTTCGACAAAGGCATCCTGATGGTGGCGATGGTCAAAGCGGGCGTGGAGCTGGCCTTCAACACCATGGTTTCGTCCGGCATCAAGGCGGAGTCAGCCTATTACGAGTCATTGCACGAGCTGCCGCTGATCGCCAATCTGATCACCCGCAAGAAGCTGTATGAAATGAACGTGGTGATTTCTGACACGGCGGAGTACGGCTGCTACCTCTTCAATCATGCGGCCTATCCGCTGCTGCAAGACTTCATGAAGACTGTGGACGCGGATGTGATTGGCAAGGGGCTGGATGTGAAGGACAACTCTGTCAGCAACAAGGAGCTGATCGAGGTCAACCGGATCATCCGCAGCACCGGTGTGGAAGTGATCGGCGCGGAGCTGCGCGGCTACATGGGCGCGATGAAGGCGATTATTTGAGGTTGGGTTGCGGGGGAATCAATATGTAGGTTGGGGAGTGCTTCGCTCTCCCCAACTACGTTACTTTACTTTGTTAGACAGACAGGAGATAAGTCGCAATTGACCATGTTGTCTCTACGGTTTCTCATATTTTTAGGCACGATGCTACTCGCCGCAGAAATGGGATGCTCCAAGAGCGAAAACATAATCTCAGCGCGAGCCTACCGAACAACTCAACCAGGCCAGGAAATTCTCTGGTCGCTCCCGCCCGATGGAGTTCTGTCTGTACTACATGAGCCGCACTACTATCTTGAAGTAAAGGGATATGACGGAGCTGGTCAAGCGTATTTCGTCGGCCCTCGAGGGCAGTTGCTTTACATCCTCGTCCTGAACACAGATAGTACAGACCGAGTTATGAGAATCGATACCAGTGGCTATACAGATGCTCTGATGCGTGGTGGTGATACACAAGGTCACATAAAGCTCTTCCTCATTATAAACGGAGATGTACGATTCTCCGATCTCCCCAAGGTGTTTGACCTATCCGACAAGGAACCTCATTTTCTTACGCTCACGAAACCAGCTCAAGTTCCGGATGTTGGTGGTGCCAAGCCTCTCAATGTCGGTACAGGTGAATGGGTGGGGCTGTTCGGACTACCACCAGTAGTCCGCCAGCAGGGCAAGCAGATGGCGATCTATTTTTATTATCCGGGGCCAGTACGGTTCGTGCCAGCGGGAAGCGAGAAATCACCTTCGTCAGGTGACCTTTGGCGCGACCTATCGAGGATCGGGATTTACGAAAACACCCAACTTTTTACCGTACGCGCCCAAAGTATCCAGCCGGACGGCACTGCGCGTCAGCATTGATGGATAGCGCAACGAAAGCGGATTTTTCATCTTGCTTTCGCTGCGCTTAATTCCCCTCTCACCCCATCTTCACATCCAGAATATCCACCAGCCTGCCGTCGTAGTCGTTGACGACCAGCGTCTTCAAGGCGGCGTAGTTGTTCACCTTGATCGTCAGGCTGCTCACTGCCGAGCCACTGAATACGTTTAAAAGGCAAGCCCGTAATCTGTTCACCTGAAGAATTCATGGAGGCGGAACATGATTGATCCTATCATATAACCCAAGTTGTGACCTATAAATCTTGAAAAATCCATGCTTCCCCGCATGTGTTATATTTCTGCTGTCCAGCACGAATATAACCGCACACAGAGGAAGACATGGAACTCGAAATTACAGC
>NZ_JBLWEN010000031.1:0-23615 GCF_048287415.1 Candidatus Electronema sp. JM | reverse complement strand
CTCAATCCGATTGAAAATAAATGGGCACAAGCAAAAGCCCGCAGAAGAAAACTTGGCTGTTCTGTTGATGATCTCTTTCAGCAGCTTGACCTGTAGTCAATTTATTATGCTACAGCTATATCAGCTATCGCAATATCGCCACCTTGATTTTCCCAACCAAACCAATCAGGAATCATGCGCGGCAAGTCCCAAGTAACTGATGATGGAAATAGGCTTGCATCCCAGCCGATTTGCCGCCTGCTGAATTCGCACATTGCCAATGTGTTGGCATTCATCAGGCAAGGAATTTGAGCACCAGGAGGGAAGCAGTTAACACAGTTGCTGTTAGGCACTGAAAGGTGCCCGCTTACGCTTCCGCACACACACGACCCATATTCATCAGCTGCCCCGAAGATATGGCAGGATTCGTGAGCAAATACTTTATTGATATTGTCTGGCCCCCAACCATCATTTGCATAGCTCATCACTACTTTTTCGACGACAGCGTAAGCGAAATGGTTAAGTGGGTATTTGGTGAAGAAGGCCACGTATGCCCAGTCTGTGTGCTGACTTGACCGCAGATCATTCGCGTACTGCTGATATCCAGTTCGGCCAGCACCGCGTATCCCATCGTGGCAAGAGCGGCATCCCGCCAATCCCGCTCATACCGCTCGTAAGCCTCTGTCACTCCGGCATACGGCCCGGGCGCAGATGAAACCGTGATCGGGCGGATGTCATAGACAAATGAAACCTTGGCCCGAGGTTCGACCCCTGCCAGCCAATCAAGTCCTTCTTGCACTTCTTGTATAATCTTAAGCCGCTCTGCATCAGTCAACACTTCGGCACCAGTGTTTCGTGACACCATGACGATACCGACAGCAACAGAACCGATCAAGTAACGACTGGTAGGAGTTCCAGTCGATTTTTGCACATCTTCCGTGTCAGTAAATGCCCATGCAGCTTCTGCTATAGGTGTGCCAAATTCACGCGGAGGTTCATATCCAGGTGTGTCCCACGATAAACCTTCAGTTGGTGAGGGTGCCGCCTCAAGTCGGGAGCGCTTCTCCTCTGCGGCTGTTGTCCAAGCGATAACGGCTAATTCCGATATTTCATCAAGCGGTTGAGTTGGTTCTTCTGACGAGGCTGTTAAAGCAGTTATGTCTGTTTCATCTGGCAGTTCGGCCACGAATACAACAGAGCTGAACTGATGGATGACTCGACCGCCGAGGCGGGCGACCTCTTCACGAGCTGCGGCCATGTCTTGTGTGAATCGCAATACTTTCTGTGCCATTGTCTATCCTCTATAGAAAGAATTATCAATCTACTGATTAACATGTCAGGAAAAGAATCCCTCACATCTTCACTTCCAACACATCCACCACCCTTCCCGAATACACATTCCTCGCCATTTTCATCAGGGCGGTAAAGTCATTCACCCGCAGTGCCAAGCTGCTGACCGCCGAGCCGGGGAATCCCTGCACAGTGAGCGTCCCGTTCGCCGTGACCGTCACTGCCGGGCCTGCCTTGCCGCCTTCCTCCATGTCGAGCAGGCTGAAAAGCAGATGGCCCGCGTGAATATCCAAGACCGCCTGAATGCGCAGCATCTCGTCCGCGCTGGCTGTGCCGCCGGTCACGCTCACAAGCGGCGCATCTGTGCTGCCGCTGAGGATGCCGGTCTCCGGCGGATGCGGATGGCCAGACAGCGGCACCGTCAGCGGCGCGCGCAGCTTACGCTCGTAAATACCGGTGCGCACCGTGCCGTGCTCGGTGTACTGCGTGCTGAGGGAAAGCGTGTACTCATTGTTCCACGGATGCGCCTGCGCCGGGATGTCCGGCACCAGCAGCACGGAACTGTTGGCAATTTGCGCAAACTGGCTTTGCACGGCCCGCCCGCTGCGGGTGCCCTCAATGACGCAGCCACAGCCTTCCGCGCCCTCTTCAAAGAAGAGATTGGCACCGGTCAGGCGCAGCACGCCTTTGGGATTGAGCACGTCCTTCAGCTTGAATTTACTGTCTTCGGCAGCGGCGATCAGCGGCTGCTTCTGCTCTGGCGCGAGACGTTCGAGCTGGGCCGCATGGCGCAGCTCGCGCATGAACGGGGCGGAAGCGTGGATGTTGACCTGAAGCAGATCGTCGCGGTTCGGCAGCGGATCATCCGGCGCGTCCAATTTGCCCAGAAAAGAAAGGCGACAGCTGAAGGCATCCTCCAGCGTGATCTGGTCGCCATTGCTCAGGTGCCGGAGAACCGCCTTGCGCTCCGCCCGTAGCACGGCTTCAACCAGCTCCGCGTTCCAGTTCGGATTTTCCGCTGCAATCTCAGCGGCCAGCTCGCTGTAGCCGACCGTGTTTCGCGGCACAAAGAGGATTTTGTAAGATTGGGGAACGGTGAGGGCGTTGACTGCGGGCCGCCATTGAATTGTCGGCATGGCTGTTCTCCTGCGCTGAAGGAAGGAGGGGCGGACAAGCAAATGATGGCATCATCCGCTCAATGATAAGGCTGAACATAGCATTACCATTTCAGAGTGTCAAGATAAAATTATATCTCTCATGTATGAAAACAAGAGCCATTCTTAATAAAGACACCATGAGAGGATATACCGCAGCATTTTGTCTTGCTCGAGGTCAATATCTTGGAATAGAAAAATTGTCGGGCGAGGCAATGGAAGAGTATCGAGCGAGGGAAAGCGGGAGACTCGCTCGAGTCTCTTTGGAAACGTCGAGCGAGGAATTTTAGAAATGTCGCCCGATGTTTTACGGAGGGGTTGCGAGAGACAGCGCGGCAGCTACCAAATTACATTTGCCTGATACTTCCCGAAGACAGAATCGCAGCTCAGAAGCGCGGCCTGCTCCGCATTTGCTTGGGCAATCAGAAGCCGGTCAAAGGGATCGCGGTGATGCAAAGGGAGTTGCTCCAGCAAAAGCACATGCGCAAGCTGCACCGGAAGAACTATCAGCCCGTTGGATTCCTGCTGCGTTTGGACAATTTCGCGCAAAGACAATTTGAGCTTCAGCTTGCCAAGCTGCTGCTTGATCTGCATCTCCCAAAGGCTGGCTGCACTCAGCAGCAGAGTGTTGGCCGGGTCTTGGCAGAGCTGAAGGGCGGTCGGCGAGAGCTGCGAGATATCGCTGTCCCACCAGATGAAGGCATGGGTGTCCAAGAGGATTTTCATGGCTGACCCAGCCAGAAGTCATCAGGCAGCGGGGCATCGAAGTCATCCGCCGCCTCCATGCTGTCGCTGTGCAGTCCAGGGATGCGGCCAGTCTCGGACGCAGCAAGCGGAACTAGCTTGGCCAGGGGAACACTTCCTTCGGTGAACAGCACAGCGGCCCCTTTGCGCACTAACGCCAGCACCTCGTCAAGGCTCAGGCGCAGCGTGTTGATGTCAAGCGTGGTGGTGGTCATATTCTTGCTCCTTTGAAGCGTTTGCACAGTGCAACCTGCATAAACTCTACCACCTCCGCCCAGCCTGCGCAACGCCTGCGCCGTTGCTCTGGCCTCCTTTTGCTCATCCTGTGCAGCAGACTTTATGCTGCCAACACCTCAAAAGCCACCTGCACCCGTTCTGACTCGGCGGTCTTGAAGTTGAGCTTCTCAAAGCCGATGACTCGGCCTTCCCGATCTTTCATCAGAATCACTTCCTCGCCTGTTTCTTCCGCAATGTATTCCTTCTATGGGTCATCAAGCCAGACGGTCAGCGTGTTGCCGATCTTGTCATAGTACACTTTTTTCTGAGCTATGCTGACCAGTTTCAAGTTGTTGTTCAATTGGTTTGCAGCCTTTAAATTTTATAACTCTTTTAGTTACTTTCCGGCCTTCACCGTTAAGTCCAAATGTGACCCCAACGCTATCCCCATTCAACCCTATACCTCCATGACCAAAGAAATCATAATATTCTTCTATTTCAACTTCTTCTGCGCTATCTATTCTTCTGGCGATAGCTAATTCTTGCTCAACTTTAGCTTGATTTTGTAATACTGAAGCCTTAATCTCCTCACGAAGCGCATCTTCTTTCAGCTCTTGAAGACTTGATTTCCCAGAAGATTCGCTAAAAGATTCTACATTTTTACTCATCATCTTGGATGATGAGGTATCCAGTTGGGTTAAAAGCTAACTGGATCATATCAACTGGGTCCATTATATTTTCCTTATACGCATGACGGTAATCTTAGAACATCAATAAAGATCATGACACTGCATTGTTGCATTTTTTCTTATTATCATCACAAACAAGACAACGTTAAGAAATCACGAGATGAACTTCGCTCTGAAGACTTGCAAAAAGCTCAAGGGGAGGGCATACCCTCCCCTTGCTCATCTTACGCGGTAGTGTGAAGCATTCACTTCACTTCCTCAAAATCCGCATCCACCACATCATCATCGCCCTTGTCCTTCTTGCCGCCAGATGCGCCTGCGCCAGCACCGGGTGCTCCGCCCTGAGAAGCCTGGGCATACATCAGCTCGGCCAGCTTGTGCGAGGCGTTGGTGAGAGACTCAGTAGCAGCCTTGATCGCCTCTGCGTCCTCGCCCTCCATCGCCTTCTTCACTTTGCTGATCTCATTCTCGACATTGCCTTTAGTTGCGGCATCCACCTTGTCGCCCAGCTCCTTCAGGCTCTTCTCGGCCATGTGGATCATCGAATCCGCATGATTGCGGGCCTCAATCACCGCCTTGCGCTTCTTGTCCTCCTCGGCGTGCAGCTCCGCGTCCTTCTTCATCTTCTCAATCTCGGCCTCGCTCAGGCCGGACGAAGCAGTGATGCGGATGGACTGCTCTTTGTTCGTGCCCAGGTCTTTGGCGGAGACATGCAGGATGCCGTTCGCGTCAAGGTCAAAGGTGACTTCGATCTGCGGCACGCCGCGCGGCGCAGGCGGAATATCGGCCAGATCAAAGCGGCCGATAGTCTTGTTGTTGGCCGCCATCTCCCGCTCTCCTTGGAGGACGTGGATGGACACCGCAGGCTGGTTGTCCGCAGCGGTGGAGAAGACCTGGCTCTTCTTGGTCGGGACAGTGGTGTTCTTCTCGATCAGCTTGGTCATCACGCCGCCGAGGGTCTCAATGCCCAAGGACAGCGGGGTGACATCGAGCAGCAGCACGTCTTTCACATCGCCCTTGAGCACGCCGCCCTGAATCGCCGCGCCGACCGCCACAACCTCGTCCGGGTTCACGCCCTTGTGCGGCTCCTTGCCGAAGATCGCCTTCACCTTCTCCTGCACTTTCGGCATCCGGGTCATGCCGCCGACGAGAATCACCTCATCAATCTTGGACGGATCCAGTCCGGCATCTTTCAGCGCGGTGCGGCAGGGGCCTTCGCAACGGTCAATCAGATCAGCAACCAAGGCCTCCAACTTTGCCCGTGACAGGCGGATGTTGAGATGCTTCGGCCCGGTCGCGTCAGCGGTGATGAAGGGCAGGTTGATGTCCGTCTCCATCGAGCTGGACAGCTCTTTCTTCGCCTTCTCCGCCTCTTCCTTCAGCCGCTGAAGGGCCATCTTGTCGTTGCGCAGATCAATGCCGTTGTCGCGCTTGAACTCGTCGGCCAGCCAGTTGACGATGCGCATGTCAAAGTCCTCGCCGCCAAGGAAGGTGTCGCCGTTGGTGGACTTGACCTCAAACACGCCGTCGCCGATCTCCAGAATGGACACGTCAAAGGTGCCGCCGCCAAGATCGAAGACCGCCACCGTCTCTTCGCCTTTCTTGTCCAAGCCGTAGGCAAGGGCGGCGGCAGTCGGCTCGTTGATGATGCGCTGCACATTCAGGCCGGCAATCTTGCCCGCATCCTTGGTGGCCTGGCGCTGCGCGTCGTTGAAATACGCCGGCACGGTGACAACCGCTTCGGTCACGGTCTCGCCCAGATATTCCTCGGCAGTCTTCTTCATCTTGCCAAGGATCATCGCGGAAATTTCCGCCGCAGAGTAGGTCTTGCCATCCACCTTGACGATTGCATCGCCGTTCGGCCCTTCCGTAATCGTGAACGGACTGAGCTGAATGGACTTCTTCACTTCCGGGTCAGTGAACTTGCGCCCGATCAGTCGTTTGATCGCAAACAGGGTTTTGGTGGGATTGGTGACGGCCTGCCGCTTGGCAATCTGCCCAACCAAACGCTCGCCGCTGTCGGAAAAAGCGACGATGGACGGCGTGGTGCGGGTGCCCTCGCTGTTCTCGATCACCTTGGGATCGCCGCTCTCCATAATCGCCACGCACGAGTTGGTGGTGCCGAGGTCTATGCCGATAATTTTAGCCATTTGCTGTCTCCTATGATAAAAGCAGTTTGAAAACTGGTGTCATGCCTGATTCCGCTTTCTACAATGCGCATGAAAACGCCGCTGTCAAGGGCTTATTCCTTCTTGGCCGGGCCGCTGGACACCACCACTTGCGCGTGACGCAGCACCTTGTCTTTGAAGGTGTAGCCCTTGGCGAACTCCTTGGCCACGTGGTTGGCCGGAATCTCCTCGCTGGCCTCCATCGTCAGCGCGTCCATCTGATCGGGATTGAAGGGCTGGCCGATTGAGGAAACCGGAGTCACGCCGCAGCGTTCGAGCATGGTGTCCAAGCCCTTCTTGGTCAGCTCGATTCCGGCCAGCATCGCGGCTAATTTCTGCTCGGCATCGCCGCTGCCTGCCTTGCCCTGCTCTATGGCCCGCTCCAAGTTGTCCGCTGTGGCCAGCAAATCGCGGAGAATGTTCTCGCCCGCATATTTGACCAGCTTCTCCCGCTCCCGCTCCATCCGCTTCTTGGAGTTCTCGGCCTCAGCGGCAAAGCGCGTCACCTGATCCAGCTTGGCGCGAACTTCCTCCAGCTCCTTGGTCAGCAGCTCCTCAGCGGACGGCCCTGCATCATCCGCAACAGGTTCCAGCACTTCGATCTCCGCAGGCTCATTGGCCGCAGCCAGCTCCTCAGCAGCGACCTCTGGTTTCTCAATATTCTCATCAGCCATGTATGTTCTCCCTCTTCTGAGCGGTGTTTGTGGCAAGGTATAGAAAATCTGCGGCAACAGTAAGCACAGGGTGGGGCAGTGTCAAGAGGCGGGAGAGAAACGCGCCCTGAGCGCAGTCGAAGGGAAGGGCTAATACTGCGCAGGCACGGCCACTCGTTGGCCGTTCAGGCGTGAAGGCGCAGCTATTCACGCTGCCTTCATGTCCCTGCCGCCAGTCTTCCAAGCGGAACGCTTTTTTTGGGCGGGGGGGGAATGCCAGTTGGGCGAAAAATTTTTCACCCCTACTCTCAGCGTAGAAGCATGAATGATGAATGCCCGCTATCACGTCTGCGGCTGCATATCCGGGGCCACGCCGTTCAAGTAGCGGACGCTGCCCTCTTTGGCGGCGGCCAAGGCTTCCCGCAGAGGCCGCCAGCGTTCGGCAAGAGGGGATTCATCCAGCAGGGCAAGGGCTTCCGCTGCCCTGCCGGTACGGACGGCTTCTTGGAACAAGGTGAGCATGTCCTGCCAGTATTTTTCAAAGAACTCGTCATCGCCTTTGGCAAGCAAAGCGCGAATATACGGTTCTGTATCCTTCCATGTATTTGTAGAGAAAAATAATTTAACAATATATGGATGCAAATTATACTCTAAAAGTTGCCGAGTATATTTTTGCGCTTCTTTTTTTAATGTCTTTAAAAAAATAACTACAACATCAGTATCTTTATATTTTTCTATCAATATTTTTGCTTCATCTTTAGCTTTATTGATTGTTTTATTTAAACATTCAGTGATTATTGATAAGTTAGTATTTTATTTTAGTAGCTTATGAGCATATTCCTTTGCCTCGCCTCCTAATATTTTTAGACATGCGACTAAAACAGAAGGGTCTTTGTATTGTTTCAAAATAATCTTGGCTTCATCTTTAGCTTCAGCACCTAAAATATCTAAACATTCAGTGATTACTAATAAGTCATTGCTTTTATTTAAAATTCGTACAGCTTCTGGTTTCGATTTAATTTTTTTGCCAAGAATCGTGATTTATTAGTATCAGAGAATAGCTGCATGAAAGAAATCATCCATGTCAGCTTTCGCCGTACCCGGCGGCTGGCCCGCATAAGATACCAAATGCTAAAAAAACGATCCCCGATTTGAAACGCGCTTCGCCCTCCTTGGGCTGGCTGTACTTTTTCAACAAGTCCATGCTGTTGAAGTCTATTAAGCTGCGATGAAACAATATTGATATCCCATTTCAATCTGTCCGCAAGCTGCCGAGCGGTCATCGGATCTCAATTCGATGCTAAACCATCAAAAAGCTGTTGTGCCTGCGTTGATAATTCTTCAAGTTTAGCCTTGTATTCTGGGGTGATTACAAGATCAACTAATTCTTCTAAGTCACTCCACACATCACCAGTTATTTCACTGGAAAAAACATTGAAAAGCAGCGTGGTTAGAAGAAGATTGCCGCCGGTCAGGGTGTGCAGGGTCTTGATCCGGGCCGGGTCGTCGCGGAGCAGAACCAGCACCGGATGCTCGGCAGCGGGCGGCTCCGGCGTTTTCTTCTGAGCCAATTCCTGCTCGGCCAAACGGGTCAGCATGGCTTGCATTTTCAACAAACTCAACCCGGCTAATTGGTCAATCGCCCTGAAAAAATCGGCATCCACCGGCTGCGTACTTGCACCGATCAGCAGCAGGCGCAGCTCCGGCTCTTCCTTTTTCAGCCGCTCCAGAATCAAATCCACGTTGTCAATCAGCAGGAGCAGACGACGACCGAGCTTGTCCGCCTCAGCCAGCAGACGGGGCAGCACTTCGTCGTCCGCCAGCTCGTGCATGGCCTCATCCATTTGCTCGGCCTGCGCTTTGCCTTCCCGCTCCTCAATCAGATCGCAGAAGGAATCCAATCAGTTCCGCCAAAGATCAGCGGCAGCCAGAGCTGGCCAAGCTCCGCGTCTTCCTCCACGGCAATACCGATCCGCCGCAGCAAGGTGGATTTGCCCATCCCGCGCAGACCGAGCAGCAGCCGATGCTGAGGCGCGTCCGCCTGCTGCCGTTTGATATCGGCAACAATGCGGTCGAGCAGTTCGGTGCGGGCGACAAAATAGGCCTTCAGCTCCTCGCGGCTCCACAGACCGGGATTGTACACGGCCACACCATGCAGGCGGATGTTGTCCATTTGTTTGTTTTATTTGTTATTCTGTAGGGGCAGGCCCCCGTGCCTGCCCGGTGTTCCTCGGCAGCCCACAAAAAGGGTGGCCACAGGGGGCCGCCCCTACATCATCACGCCGCCGGAACGCTCTCCCGCATCCACCAGCCCCAATCCGCCAATTTGCCGCCCACCACGCCCAAGGCCGTCTTGGCCCGATCAATCAGGGCAGGAAGAAATATCGCCACCAAAAACGCTGCAACCGCCTCCATAAAGGCCTGCTAAAATTTTTATAAAAATAATAGCCTTGAAAAACAATTAATTAAAAAGGAAGGACGCGCAGGGACAGCAACTCTGCCCTGCGCGGGAACGGATCAGAAGGAGGCTCTGATGCCGCCATAGACGTTGTGGCCGGAATAGTCGAATTCGGTGTCGTCCAGCTTCAGGTCAATGGCCGAGAAGTAGCGGTACTTGAGATCAAGGGCGAGGTTGTAGTTGAGGGCGTAGCTGAACCCGCCGCCGACCTGATAGGCCATCGCGGTGCCGTCGGTCTTGCCGGGGATGTGCTCGCCGAGCAGGGCGACATCCTCAATCTTCACTTTGGTGAAGCCGAAGCCCGCGCTGACAAAGGGGGTTACCGAGCTGATGTTGGTGAAGTCGTAGTAGCCGTTGAGCAGGCCGGAGGTGCTGGTGATTTCCCCGGAACTTTTCAGGCCGCCCAGCCCTTTCAGGTTGATTTGGCTGATATCATTCTGCTGATAGCCGCCCTCAGCCTCCAGCCGGACATTGCCGCCGAAATCATAGCCCAGCGCAGCGGTTAACGCGAGGCCGGGGTCGGTGTCAAATTCCAGCACGCCTTCGTCAACCTTCGCGTCAGCATCATTCAGCGTGGATATGCCGCCATGCACGCTGGCATACGGTCCTTGCACCGCGCTTTCCGCAGCGGATGACGACATGGCCAGCGCAGCGGCGCAGGCAAAAAACAAGGCAACATGCTTTTTCATCGTAATGTTCTCCAATAGTGTTGTGATCATGCTGAATTTCCTGAACAGCCTTTCTGCTCAGGCCTTCCTCAGACTGAAATAAACTCCTCTTGCAGCATCTTGTCAACAAAATCAAGCACGAACTGCCGCTGCGCCGGAGTCGCCCACGCGATGCAGGAGCAGTGCATGTTGTGCGAGCTGCGGACAAGAAATTCGGCCCGCAGCTCGGTTTGCTCCAGCACGACAGAAAAATAAAACGGCCCGCAGGAGGGATGCTCCAACTGGGGCGGGGCAAGCAGCTCCGGCGGCACTTCCAGCCAGAAGACCCCGCCAATCGGGCCGGGCTTCAGGCTGCGCTTGAGATAATGCTCCAAATTGTCGCGCTCCAAAAACGACAGCTCATCAAGAAGATATTGGCGCATGGCGGCACAAAGGTGAAGGTTGCGGTTGAACCGCTCCATCGTTACCCGTTCCGCGCTGTCCTGTCAATGTTTTTGCTTGGCATTCGCCGCAAGGCAGTTTACGATTCGGCAACGTGCTGCACAGATTTGTCACAACGAAAGGCGGAAGATGCGAATTACGAAAACGGTGCTGAACCGGCAGGAGATTGCGGAGCGGGTCGCGGCTCTTGGGCGGCAGATTACAGCGGATTATCAGGGCAGGAAGCTGGTGCTGCTCGGCGTGCTGAATGGAGCATTCATTTTTCTTGCCGATCTGGCGCGGGCGATTGATTTGGAGGTGGAGATTGACTTCATCCGCGCCGCCAGCTACGGCAATGGGACCGCCAGCAGCGGCGCAGTTGTCTTGCGCAATGAGCCGGATATTGATCTTGCTGGCAAAGATATCCTGATTGTGGAAGACATTGTTGACAGCGGCCTGACCATTGCCTGGCTGCGTGAGCATTTTCTGCGCACGCATCAGCCTGCGTCGGTTAAAGTCTGCGCTCTGCTTGACAAACACGAACGCAGAAGCGTGGCGGTGCAGGTTGATTACGTCGGTTTCACCTTGGCCAGTGGTTTTCTTGTCGGCTATGGGCTGGATTATGCCCAAAAATGGCGCAATCTGCCGGAAATCTGCGAAGCAGCGTCGTAATCACAAGTCTTCATCCGCCAGCGGCAGCACATCGGCAAGGCGGCTCCGGCCCAGCAGGAGCATGAAGAGGCGGTCCAAGCCCAAGGCGATGCCAGCGCATGGCGGCAGCCGTTCGAGGTCGGCAAGAAATTTTTCCGGCATCCGACTGCGGTCAAGATCGGCTTTCAGCAGCTCGGCCTCAAAACGTTGCCGTTGCAGCTTCGGGTCGGTCAGCTCGGAAAAGCCGTTGGCCAGCTCAATGCCGTTGATGTACAGCTCAACCCGTTCAGCTGCGCTCGGATCATCGTGCTTAGGCCGGGCGAGCGAAGCCAAAGCCAGCGGATAGTCGCAGAGGAAAACGGCCCCCATTTTGGCCAGTTCCGGTTCTACTTTTTCCACCAGCAAAAGATCAAAGCTGCCAGACGCGACCGCCTCTGCCGCCGGAACGCCAGCAAAACGCCGGAAGGCTTCCGCAACAGTCAGGCGCGGCCACGGCTCTGGTTGTTGCAGCCACGCAGGCGGCAGCAGCCAGCCTTGGGCAACACAGCTCTGCGCGAGCTGGCGGATGAACTGCTCGCATTCCTGCATCAGCTCGAAATAGCTCCAGCCGACATGATACCACTCCAGCATGGAAAATTCTTCCTGATGCAGCCGCCCGCGCTCGCCTTTGCGGAAGCAGCGGCAAATCTGGAAGAGCTGGGTGCAGCCGTTGGCCAGCAGCCGTTTCATGCACAGCTCCGGCGAGGTCTGGAGAAAACGGCTTTCCGAGGTCAGCGGCTGGATTTCCGCTTCCGGGATCAGTGTCGGCAGCCGGATCGGCGTGTCGGCCTCAAGATAGCCTTGAGCAGAAAAAAAGCTCCGCACAGCATGGAGCAGCAAGGAGCGTTTGCGGAGTTCGACAGGTGAAAGCATGACAGCGGCTTATTCCAATTCTTTCATAATGATCGGCACCAGCTTGGCTAACTGCATCTTGGTCAGGGCTTGGTTGCCGTCCTTTTCCAGCAGGGCGATGAGATGGAAATGGACAGCGGCGTTCACGCCGGAGCAGCACATCACCACCAGCCCGCAGGGAGTCTTCACCACCAGCTCGATGCAGGTTTCCATGCCAATTTTGGCCGCCGCCTCTTCAGCCGTGCGGAACACATCATTGAACAGCGGCCCGGCGCTCTCCACATCCGCATCGGTCTCCGCTGAGTCCGCAAGCAAAATTTCGCCGGAGAAATTCATCAACGCGGCGGTCTGATAGCCCTTGATGCCGCGCAGGGAGTTAAACATATTTTCAAGCGTTGCGATATCCATTTTTCTGGCTTCCGGTGCGGGTTGCAGTTTGGCTGCCGACGGAGCGGGCGGCTGCGGAGGCGGAGGCAGCGCGGCTTTGACCTGCTGCTGCGGCTCAGGCTTTTTCGGGCTGGGCACGCTGTCCTCATCCTCCTCCTCAATCACGAGGAGGTCTTCCGGCGACGGCTCAATGCGATGCTCCTGTCCGCCCGCCATGCCGCTGCTGGCCTCCTCGTCCTTCAATTTCATAGCCTCCATGATGATGGACATCAGGTCGCTTTTGATCTTCCTCCGAATTTCCACTTTAGGCAAGGCCTTGATTTGAAAACGGACATTATCCAAAGCGATGATGCGCTGCGCCGCAGCCTCCTCGCGCAGCTCGCCGTATTCCGCGTCGTAGAGCTTGCCCCGGTTGATGTAGAGCAGCCCTGTGTTTTTCGGTGAATTTCCCACTTCAAGCAGGCAGGTTCGGCCGTCTATTTCCAGCAGCTGGAGGAACGCTCCTACTGAGATGCCTTTGAGACTGCCGCTGGTGATGTCTTCATTGAGAATGTTGGTGACTATTTTGACAAGCTGCCGCACTTTGATCGGTTTAAGCAGGATGTGCCGCACCCGCTTCTGGAGCTTCTCAATTTTCTCTTTATCCGTGCAGCCAGTGATGACCACCACCGGAATATGCGGATGAAAATTTTCTATATAGTCAATTAAATCCCAGCCGCTGACCTCGCCGGGCATAATCAGGTCCGTCACCAGCAGGGAGATGTCCTCCTGGCCGAGTATCTCAATCGCCTCCCGGCCATTGCTGGCATAAACCGGCGTGAAAAAATCTCCATAGCTTTTTAGCTGCTCCTCCAGCAAGGCGAGCGCGAACAGATCGTCATCCACGATCAGTATGTCGTACATTCTGCGCTCCTTTTGCTGGCTGCTGCGGCTTCATCTGCTGAAACGGCTGCCCGTCTTTGCTGCTGCATTGTCTGAACGAAAGCTGCCCTCTTTTTTGTGCTGAACTGGCACGGGGGAGACGAGGCGGAAGAGTGCTCCGCCTCTCTTTTAAGAGATATCACAGATAAACAAGCTCCGTCAAATAGGCATTGGTTTTCCGTTCTTCTTCGCGGACAAAGGCTGTTTTCCGCTGCGGAGAAACGGCGGCTGCGATGAAGCAGACTTGCCGCATCGGCCTTAACTTGTTGATAATAATTATCTGTAAAGATAAAATCGCCCGGTTCACGTGATTCTCCCTGCTCTGGGAGCGGAAAATCAGGGCAAGAAATTCCGCTGTCCCTTCCCATCTCCTTGTTTCGCCTTGACAGCGGTTTTCCTAGCTTATATAGTCCTATCTACCTTTCAATAATGAAGCGGGCTGACTCTGCGCACGGGCAAGCCGGGCGTTCACAACCATTTTAAGGAAGAACCGATGAGCAAAATCAAAGGCGCGAAGGCCATAGTGCAATGTTTGGTGGAGGAAGGGGTTGACACCATATTCGGCTTTCCGGGCGGCGTGATCCTTGATCTCTATGACGAGCTGATGGATTCTCCGATCAAGAATCTGCTGGTCCGGCATGAGCAGGGCGCAGTCCATGCGGCAGACGGCTACGCCCGCGCCAGCGGCAAGGTCGGCGTGGCACTGCTCACCTCCGGCCCCGGCGCGACCAACGGCGTGACCGGCATCGCCACTGCCTACATGGACTCCATTCCGCTGGTGGTGCTGACCGGCCAAGTGCCCCGCGCCCTGATCGGCAATGACGCGTTTCAGGAAGTGGACATCGTCGGCATCACCCGGCCTTGCACCAAGCACAACTATCTGGTCAGCAATCCTGACGACTTAGTGCCGGTGCTGCGCGAGGCCTTCTATCTGGCTGCTTCAGGACGGCCTGGCCCGGTTTTAGTTGACATGCCCAAGGACGTGATGGCCTCGCTCGTCGCCTACCCGGAGAAGACCGAGATCAGGATGCAGACCTATCAGCCTACGGTGGAGCCGCATCCGGGCCAAGTTGCCAAGGCTTGCAAGGCTATGCTCAAGGCCAAACGCCCGGTGCTGTATGTCGGCGGCGGAGTCATCCTTTCCAACTCCAGCAAGGAATTGACCGAGCTGGCTGAGAAGACGCAGATTCCTGTGACCATGACCCTGATGGGCTTGGGCGCGTTTCCAGGTACCAATCCGCTTTCGATGGGAATGCTAGGAATGCACGGCTCCTACGCGGCCAACATGATGGTAGCCAAAAGCGATCTGCTCATTGCCGTGGGTGCGCGCTTCGATGATCGAATTACCGGTCGGCTGGACACCTTTGCCAAGGAAGCCGAGATCATCCATATTGACATTGACCCGACCTCAATCTCCAAGAACGTCAAGGTTGATATTCCCCTTGTTGCTGACTGCAAAAACGCGCTGCTGGCCATGAATGCTTGGTTTGACAGCTCGCCAGAGTTTGATAAAGCCGCCTTTGCCGAGAAGCACAAGGCGTGGATTGAGCAAGTGCAGGAGTGGAACGCCAAACACCCGCTTTCATATCAAGACGAAGGGGAGATCATCAAGCCGCAGCACGTGATTGAGACCATCAACCGGCTCACTGGCGGCGATGCCATCATTACGACTGAGGTCGGCCAGAACCAGATGTGGACGGCCCAGTTCTACAAGTTCAATCAGCCGCGCCAGCTCCTCACCTCCGGCGGCCTCGGCACGATGGGCTACGGCCTGCCTGCGGCGATTGGTGCAAAAATTGCCTTCCCGGACAAGACGGTTATTGACATCGCTGGCGACGGCTCCATCCAGATGAACATTCAGGAGCTGGCCACAGCCAAGCAGTACGGCGCGGCGGTCAAGATTGCCATCCTCAACAACAACTACCTCGGCATGGTGCGGCAGTGGCAGGAGCTGTTCTACGACAGGCGCTATTCCGGCACGCCGATGGAAGTCACGCCGGACTTTGTCGAATTAGCCAAGGCGTATGGCGCGGTCGGGCTGCGGGCCAAGACCAAGAGCGAGGTTGAGGCGGTGATCAAAGAGGCGTTGGCGATCAACGACCGGGTGGTGATCATGGAGTTCGCCATCAAGCGTGAGGAGTGCGTGTTCCCGATGGTTCCCGCCGGAAGATCAACCACTGAAATGCTCTTGGCATAATTATTTCCAGCGAGGAACCAAGCTATGAAACATACCCTTTCTGTCCTCCTTCAGAACAAACCCGGCGCACTGTCGCGGGTGACCGGCCTGTTCAGCGGTCGGGGCTTCAACATCGAGAGCCTCTGCGTGGCCGAAACCCTGGATCCGAAAGTCTCCTGCCTGACCTTGGTCACGCGCGGCGACGACGGCATCGTCGAGCAGATCATGAAGCAGCTCCACAAGCTGATTGACGTGATCAAGGTCTCCGACATCAGCGAAGGTGAATACGTCGAGCGCGAGATGGTGCTGATTCGGATGAAGGCTGAGGCGGGCACCAGAGCGGAAGTGCTGCGGGTGATTGACATCTTCCGGGGCAAGGTGGTTGATGTCAGCCCGACTTCCTACACCGTGGAAATCACCGGCTCTGAATCCAAAGTCCGGGCGGTGATTGACATACTTCGCCCCATCGGCATCAAAGAGATTGTCCGCACCGGCACAATTGCGATGGCCCGTGCGCCGAAGAAATAATCCGGCTGCAACTCGACGCATGGTTCGAGGCAATCTCGAACACTCGTTCCAGTTTATCTCGAACCAACGTTCCAGTTTATCTCGAACGCTGGTTCGAGAACATCTCAAACACTCGTTCCAGTTCAGCTCGATGCTTGGTTCCAGCTCCCGCGCTGTTCTGTTCCCCCTGACAACGCTTCCATGAAAGCTCCTGCATACTCTGTGGCCAAAGAGGGTCTGCCCTTCATCCTGCTGTCCGGTTTCGCCACGCTGCTCTGCGCAATTCTCCAATATCGCTGGGCCGCATTCGCCGGGCTGGCAGTCACCGCCTTTGTCACCTATTTTTTCCGCGACCCGGAGCGGGTTCTGCCGGAAGACAGTGGCGTGCTGGTCTCCCCGGCTGACGGCAAGGTGATTCGGGTGGAGGAGCTGCATGACGACCGCTTTCTGCATCAGGATGTGTTGCGGATTTCCATCTTCATGAACATCTTTAATGTGCATGTCAACCGTATTCCCTTGGCGGGCACGGTGCGGCGCGTGGTCTTGCAGCCGGGCCGCTTCTATGCCGCTGATCAGGACAAGGCCGCTTTGCACAACGAGCATTGCGCGGTGATCGTTGAAACCGCCGCCGGACAGCAGTATGCGGCAGTGCAGATTGCTGGGCTCATCGCCCGCCGCATCATCTGCCGGGCCGAGCCGAGTGATCAAGTGCGCACCGGCGAACGCTACGGCCTGATCCGCTTCGGCTCAAGGGTGGATGTGTATCTGCCAAAAGGCAGCGTGGCGATGGTGAACGTGGGGCAGAAGGTCAGGGCAGGGGAGACAGTGCTGGCGCGGTGTTGACCAAAAACATAGCTCTTTAACTTCAGAGAAACAGAATTGAACACCTTTATCAATCAAAAAGCTATCGTCACTGGCGCAACCAAAGGCATAGGCCGGGCAATTGCTGAAGCATTGCTGGCCCAAGGCGCAACGGTGCTTGGCCTGTACAGCGGCGATGAAGATGCCGCTGCTGCTTTTGCTGCTGCGCATGCTGAAGTTGACGGACGGCTGCATCTGCGTCGAGTTGATGTCAGCGACTTCAAGGCTGTTGAAACCTTCTGCCGTGAGACCGAAGAGCAGTTCGACACCATTGATATTCTTATCAACAATGCGGGCATCCGCCGTGACGCAGTTTTAGCCATGATGCGGCAGGATGACTGGCAGCGTGTTCTTGATGTCAATCTCAGCGGCGGATATACCATGTGCCGCCATGTTCTGCCGCTGATGCTGAAACAGAAATATGGCCGGATCATCTTCATCACCTCGCCGATGGGCCATCTTGGCTTTTCCGGACAGGCAAACTATGCCGCCTCGAAGGCTGGACAGGTTGGGCTGATGAAATCGCTTTCTAAAGAGGTGGCGAAGCGGAAGATCACCGTCAACTGCGTTTCACCTGGCTTCATCAGCACGGATTTCATCGGCGATTTATCCGAAGAGCAGATGAAGGAATACAAAAAGTTAGTGCCTGCCGGACGCTTCGGCACACCGGAGGAGGTGGCGGACGCAGCGCTTTTTCTTGCAGACAGAAAGGCGGCCTACATCAACGGCGCGGTGCTGGAAGTGACCGGCGGGTTGTGAACCCTTCCCCCAAGGCAGCAGGATTCAGAAAATGAGTTTCACAGGGCGGCAGCTTCGGCATCATCTCTTTTACAGACATGACATCCGACTGATGCTCCGATTATATGATGCGATGTGTGCCGCAAAATTGCGGTGTGTCCGGCAAATTCCGCTGTTATGATGCAATTCAAGCACAGGTGCTGGCTCCGTCCAGAAAAGCTCATGCCCAACAACACCCATCATGCCATAGTCATCGGCATCAACAGTTACCCGGATATCGGCTTGGCGCAGCTTAAAGGGCCGATCAACGATGCCAATGATTTTTATGACTGGCTTTCCGATCCCAGCGGCGGCAATGTGCCTGCAAGCAACATTCGGCGCATCCTGTCAACAGATTTCGGGACACAGAAAGATTGTCCCACGCCAAATCAGGTTGAGGCTTTGTTTGAGCCGTTCATTCTGGGCGGTGTGCAGGGAAAGCTCGGCGACCGTCTTTATATTTTTGTGGCAGGCCACGGCTTTGGCGATCCGCAGGATATGAATAAAACAGCCCTCTACGCCGCCAACGCCAAGATGATGTTTCCTTGGCACATCGCTGTCACCGAATATGTCAACTGGCTGCACTGCAATGCCGTGTTTGAAGAAATTGTCCTGATCATGGACTGCTGCCGGGCAATCAATTCCTTGCATGAGATTCAAAAACCGCAGTACGTTTCCTTGCAGTACGGCGGGAACATCCCGCTGCCTGCGGCCAGCAAGGTGCGCTTTTTCTACGCCTTTGCTGTAGGCCGAGGCGGCTTGGCCAGAGAGAACACGTTCGACAACGGAAAAACCTCCGGTTTCTTTACAAAAGCTGTCCTTGACGCGCTGCGCAACGCCCGTCCTTTGCAGGGTGAAGTCACTGGTCAGCAGTTGAAAAACCACATTCACAACTGCATGGACAAGTTCGCGCAAAACAAGGATATTGTGCCGCCGGAAATCCGGCTTGACTCCAGCCGCGACATTATGTTCTTCAAGCGGCGGACAGCAAGCACCGTGCCGGTCACAATCAAGCTGGATTCGTATCTTGGCAATGAAACCTTGGCCTTGTACGACGGCAGCGGTCAGGAAATCCGGCAGATGCAGGCAACTGCCGCTGACCTGACCCTTGATTTGGAGCCGGGCCTGTACAAAATAACCGTCAACAACACAGGACGTAAAGAATTCTTCCAGGTGCCGAACAATGAGCAGATTATCGTCTGAGCAGGTTGCCCTGACTGTCCGGGCTGCGGACAGCCTGACTGAGGTTTTTCTGGTGGACAGCGGATTTCAGTTAGTTGCCGCCGGAGTCGGCAGCGTTGAGGCCAAGGTTGCGCCGGGGCTGTACAAAGCCCGCTTCCGGGTTGGTCAGGTGCAGACGGACAGCCTGTTTGAGGCTGCCGGAACCGACACTGCCTTTGACGGCAAGCCGGTGCAGTTCGCCTCGCCAGTGCCGCTGCCGCAGACGATAACTTGGCGGCAGGCGCAGGGCACGGCGGCGCAGCAGCTGGCGCAGGCTGTTTCTGTCCGGCAGGGCAGCGGCAGTCAGCTGTTCCTCTTCCTTCGCGGCTTGAGTGAAGAAGCGGCCCAACCGTGGCTGGGCGTGTCGCTGCACGCTTTGGATGGCACGCTGCTGACTAAGGCCGCACAAGGAGCGGACGCGTGCTGCGGCCTGAACATAGAACTTGATCCCGGCCTGTACCGCCTGCGGGTGGAGGAGGAGCCGGGGGAAGTCTATGAAATGTTCGTGACCACGCTGGCTGGCTGGCAGACGCAGGTCTTCGCGCTGGCGGAAAAATCGTGGCTGCCCGGCGTGGATGCGGTGCGGGCCGCGTTGCCGGAAGCCGCTGTGCTGATGACGGAAATCGGCAAAGGCTTTGATCCGGCCAATCCTGCTGCCCGGCAGACCGAGCTGCTGCGGCTGGCCCTGATGCACAACCGCAAGGTGCTGAATGCCGCTGAAGTGAAAAAGCTGCTGGCTGCCGAGCCGCTCAACCCGATGAATGCGGTATATATCGCGCATATTCTGCGGCGGCAGGAGGACGAAGTACTGACGGCGGAGCTGGCCAAGCGGCTGGGCAGCACCTTGTCTGAACTGCCGGACATGCAGGCCGCTTGGCTTGGCAGGCTGGAGCAGCCGCCTTCCTTTGTTCTGCCGCCCATGCTCAACAGCAGCTGGCAGCTGCTCAATGAGGCGGCCAGCAAAGAGAAAGCCGTCATCGTTCCTGGCTCGTTTTGTGACCAGCTGCAAGGGAAAGTGCTGAACACCGCGCTCTGGCTGCTGCATCGGCTGGGCTGACGGCTCATGCTCCTGAGCGAAGACACGCTGTTCAATGGCCGCCTCATCTGCCGCCAGCATCGCGAGGGCTACCGCTTTTCGGTGGACGCGGTGCTGCTGGCGCATTTCTGTCAGCCCGCGCGACAGGACAGCGTCCTTGATCTGGGCTGCGGCTGCGGAGTCATCGGGCTGATTCTCTGCCATCGCCACCCTGAGCTGCGCCTGACCGGGCTGGAAGTGCAGCCCGCCTTGGCTGCGCTGGCCCAAAGCAACGCCGAAGCCAATCAGCTTGGCCATCGATTCGCAGTCCGGCAGGGCGATCTGCGCCAGATCAGCGATCATGTGCAAGCGGAATCGTTTGATCTGGTGGTCAGCAATCCTCCCTATTACCGGGCTGGCAGCGGGCGGATCAGCCACGAGGATGAACGCGCTGTGGCCCGGCACGAGCTGCGCGCTGACCCGGACAGCGTCCTGGCTGCTGCGGCCTTCGCGGTGAGGAACCGGGGCGCGGTCTGCTGCATTTATCCGGCAGAGCGGCTGGCTGCGGTGCTGGCCGCCATGCTCCGCAGCAGGCTGATGCCAAAACGCCTGCTGCCGGTGCACAGCTGCCCGGAAGACCAGCAAGCGCGTCTGGTGCTGATTGAAGCGATGAAGAACGGCGGCGAAGGCTTGCGTCTTCTGCCGCCGCTCTTTTTGCAGCAGCGCAGGAACGGGCCAGATTCGCCGGAGCTGGAGAGGATGTACAGAGACGATGTTTGCGCCAGCTCCATGTCTTGCGTAACTGCCCTGCGTTGAGGGTCAAGCATAAGCAGCAGGGGCGAAAAATTTTTCACCCCTGCTGGTCTGTCTCCACCTTGAGAATATCCACCAGCCGCCCGCTGTAGCTGCTCCTGACCATCTTCTTCAGTGCCGCATAGTCATTCACCCGCACAGCGAGGCTGCTCACCGCTGCATCAGCAAAGCCCGGCAAGGTGTGTTCCCCATTTGCAGTGACGGTCACTGCTGTTCCCGCCCTGCCATTTTCTTTCATATCCAGCAAGCTGAAGAGCAGCACGTTCTTGCGCGGGTCGAGGATGACCTGAATGCGGAGCATCTCGTCCGCTGCCAAGCTGCCGCCGATAACGCTCACATGCGGGCTGCTCTCCTTGCCGCTGAGGATGCCCTGCTCCGGCGGATCAGGCTGGCCAAGGCCGCTCAAGGTCAGCGGGCTGCGCAGCATCTGGGCATAGCTGCCGGTGCGCAGCGTGCCGTGCTCGCTGTAGCGGGTGCTGACAGAGATCGTGTATTCGTTGTTCCACGGATTGCTCTGGGCAGGGAGGTCAGGCATGAGCATGATGCCGCTGTTCTCGATCTGGACAAAGCGGCTCTGGACTGCGCTGCCGCTCTCCGTGCCCTTGATGAGGCACTGGCTGCCGGGCTGCTGCGGGTCAAAGGCGAGATTCCGGCCCCCAAGCTGGAGCAGGCCATCAGGATTGAGGACATTGTTCAGGCCGAGCAGCGCGTCGCGGGCGGCACTGATCAGCGGCTGCTTCTCACGCGCGGGCAGGCGTTCGGCATGGGCGGCCTGGCGGATGGCTTTGGCAAAGGGAGGCGAGATGCGGACATTGACCTGAAGGCATTCGTCCAGCGGCGGCAGCGGGTCGTCCGGGCGGTTCAGCCTGCCAGTGAAGGAGACGCTCCAGCTCCAGCTGCCCTCCTTCGTCACCTGCTCGCCGTTGAGGAGCCGCGCCTGCACCGCCTTGTCCTCAGCCCGGAGGATAGTCAGGATGTCAGCCGTGCTGAAGTTGGGATGCTGCCGGGCGATGTCGGCGGCGATGTCCTCAATGCCTGCCGAGTTGCGAGGCACGGCAAGGATGCGCCAAGACTGGGGCGTGGTCATCGCGTTCACTTCGGGCCGCCATTGGATTGCTGGCATGAGACACCTCCTCTGCGATGCAGTTGACTGAGATAGTTGATCGAACCTGCGGTGCTTTATCGTAAGGCGGGCAGAGGAAGCTGTCAACTGCTTTGTGCGGCAGCGTTCCACTATGGTGCAAAGGCTGCTTGCACTGCAGTGGAACTGGCATTTGCACTATAGTGGAAAGATCGGTTCCACTATAGTGTGAAGGATGGCTGCACTACAGTGGAAAGGGTGGGCGGACTATGGCAGGAAGGGAATTCGCAGTCTGTAAGGGCGGTTCGCGAAACGCCTACCGCCCGCCGCCTGCTTTGGTCTTGGCCAATTCATCCAGCAACTGCTGCGCCTGTTTGGCATTAGGATGCTGTGATGCGCCCATCTCCTGATACAGGCTCAGGCTCTTCTTCCAAGCTGCTTCCGCCTGAGCAAGGTTGCCGCGCTGCTTGTACACAAGGCCCAAATTGCCGTACTGGTTCGCCATGCCTTCCTTGCTGCCCAAGGCTTCGTCAAGCGCAAGTGCTTTCCTGTACATCTCTTCCGCCTTGTCCAGCTCGCCGCGTATCCCATACACAAGGCCCAGATTGCCGTACTGGTTCGCCATGCCTTCCTTGCGTCCCAATGCCTCGTTGACCTCAAGGCTTTTCCTGTACATCTCCTCCGCCTTGTCCAGCTCGCCGCGTGTATATGCCACAACGCCCAGATTGCCGTACAAGCTCGCCGTTGCTTCCTTCAACCCCAATGCCTCGTTGATCTCAAGGCTCTTTCTATACATCTCTTCCGCCTTGTCCAGCTCGCCGCGTATCCCATATACAAGGCCCAGATTGCCGTAGTTGATAGCCATGCCTTCCTTGAGGCCCAAGGCTTCATTCAGCTCCAGAGCTTTCCGGTGCATCTCCTCGGCCTTGTCCAATTCACCGCGTTTTTCATACACAATGCCCAGATTGCCGAGGGATTTTGCCTGCCACGTCTTATCCTGATGCGCTTCAGCCAAGGCCAGCACCTTGCGGTACGCCTCTTCGGCCTGGGCCAGTTCTCCTGTGCGCCACAGCAGATTCCCAAGCCGGTTCCACCCTTCCGCATTGTCCGGGTCAAGCTGCACCGCCTTTCTGTAGGCAAGCAACGCCTCTTTGGGGTTGTTCATATACGCCAATGCGCCAAGGTGGCGGGCGGCGGCAGCAGCCTCCTTGTTGGCCTGCCTGCCTTCCGCCTCCTTGCTCCGCAGCACTTCAGCAAAGAGAGCCTGCGCCTTGGCCGTGTTGCCCTGCTGCAATTCCTGCAAAGCCGCGTTAATGCTTGCGGCAGGCGCGCCAGTCTTGGATAGGGCGGCAATGGCTTCAGTCAGGGCTTTGATCTGCTCATCCTTGGCTTGCAGCTGCCCTTGCAGCGGGGCAAGCAGCTTCTCCGCCAACTTGCCCGCATCAACCGGCTGCACTTTGTCCATAAACTTGTTCCATGCTGTCAGAGCAAAGCCAAGCACGGTCACGCACAGACCAAGCTGAAAGCCGTAGCGCAGCATCAGCTTGATGATCTCGCTGGTGTCGTCCGCTGAAACCTGCGTCAGCAAGCCTGATGCAATGAGCTTGTCGTGGATGCCGAAGACGAGCATCAGCACAAAGCCTACCAGCACCAGCGGGACAGCCAGATACTTGGCAATCTTCTCAAACCAAGCAAAGTTCATACGCGCCTCTTTTCCTGTTCAGGGTAAAAACGTTCCACGCAGCAGCGCCGCTGTCCTGTCCACCAGCTCGACCGCGCTGCCGGTGTAGCGTTCCGGGTGATCAAGCAGCTCCAGCTCGTCGGCGTGGAGCTGCGGGCCAAGCTCGGCATCAGCCAGCACAGCCTCTTTCAGGC
>NZ_JBLWEN010000030.1:0-16483 GCF_048287415.1 Candidatus Electronema sp. JM | reverse complement strand
ACAGCAGATGATGTTCAGCTCGCAAGGAGAGCAGCAACATGGCAGAAGGTACAGTGAAGTGGTTTAACGATGCCAAAGGCTTCGGTTTCATTCAGCAGGACGGCGGAGCAGATGTGTTCGTCCATCATTCCGCGATCAAAGCGGATGGTTTCAAATCCCTCCAAGAGGGCGCGCGCGTCTCTTTTGACGTGGTCAACGGCCCGAAAGGTCTGGCCGCAGAGAATGTCGTTCAGAAGAAGTAAGAACTGAACCGGGCAGTGCCGACAAGACCCCGTGCAGGCTGCGGGGTCTTTTTTTTTGATTACTTTCCTGAAGGAGCATTTCTTTTGGCCAAGACAAACTATTCCTTTGAAAAACGCCAGCGGGAACTGGCAAAAAAGAAGAAACAGGAAGAGAAGCAGCAGCAGAAGCTGGTAAAAAAACAAAAAACAGATGACGGCAGGGAGGACGCTGCCGGGCAGGACGAGCCGCCGTCCGGCGAATAACTGCGCCTGCGGCCCTTCCGGCGGAGGCCAGATGCTGCATCCGGCCTTCCCTCCTCCCTCCCCGCAGCTCCATTTTTCTCTATTTTCCCTTATTTATTCGCACCGCCATGATCACTGCAACCAATATCGGTCTTTCCTACGGCAAAAGAGTCATTTTCAAAGAAGTGAACATCAAGTTCACTCCCGGCAACTGCTACGGCCTGATCGGGGCCAACGGCGCGGGCAAATCCACCTTTCTGAAAATTCTTTCCGGCGAGATTGAGCCGCAGCAGGGGCAGATTTTGATTGAGCCCGGCAAGCGCCTTGCCGTGCTCCGCCAGGACCAGTTCGCCTTTGATGAGCACAAGGTCATTGACACCGTAATCATGGGGCATCAGAAGCTCTACGAGGTGATGGCCGAGCGCGAGAAAATCTACGCTAAGACCGAATTCACCGAAGAGGACGGCATCCGCTCCGGCGAGCTGGAAATGCTCTTCGGCGAGATGAACGGCTACGAGGCTGAGGCTGAGGCGGCGGTGCTGCTCAACGGCGTGGGCATCGGCGAGGACTTGCGGCAGAAGAAAATGAAGGAGCTGGAGGGCACGGACAAGGTGCGCGTCCTGCTCGCCCAGGCCCTGTTCGGCAACCCGGACATTCTTCTCTTAGACGAGCCGACCAACCAGCTAGACATAGCCACCATCACTTGGCTGGAGAATTTCCTCACCCGCTTTCAGAACACGGTAATTATTGTCTCGCATGACCGGCATTTCCTCAATCAGGTCTGCACGCACATGGCGGACATTGACTACGGCAAGATTCAGGTCTTTGTCGGCAACTATGATTTCTGGCAGCAGGCCAGCCAGCTGCAAATTCGCCAGAAAGAGACCGAGAATAAAAAGAACAAAGCCAAGGAGCAGGAGCTGAAGGACTTCATCCGCCGCTTCAGCTCCAACGCCTCCAAGGCCAAGCAGGCCACTTCGCGCAAGAAACTGCTGGAGAAGCTGACCATCGAGGACATTCCGATGTCCTCGCGCAAATACCCCTACATTGATTTCAAGCCGGAGCGGCCCAGCGGCGACATCATCTTGGAGATCGAGCATCTGAGCAAGAGCATTGACGGGGTGCAGATGTTCAAGGATTTCAGCCTGAGCGTAGGCAAAGGCGACAAAATCGCTTTTGTCGGCTCCAACGGCTTGGCAAAAACCACGCTCTTCCAGATTCTGGCCGGCGAGCTGGAGCCTGACGAGGGCACGGTGCGCTGGGGAGTGACCATCAGCAAGGCCTATTTCCCCAAGGAAAACAACTCCTACTTCAAAGACACGGACATGAACATCGTCACCTGGCTGCGGCAGTATGCGCCGCCGCAGGAGACCGAGAGCTTTGTCCGCGGCTTCTTAGGGCGTATGCTCTTCTCCGGCGAGGAGGCCCTGAAAAAGGTTTCTGTCCTCTCCGGCGGCGAGCGCGTGCGCTGCATGTTGTCGCGGATGATGCTTTCCGGGGCCAATGTCCTGATGCTCGACGAGCCGACCAACCATCTCGACCTTGAATCCATCACCTCGCTCAACAACGCGCTGACCGCCTACCCGGAAGCGATGCTGTTCTCCTCGCACGACCACCAGCTTGTTTCAACAGTGGCCAACCGGATCATTGAATTCCTGCCTGACCGCATTGCCGACGCGCGGATGAGCTTCGACGACTACCTGACCACCTGCTGCGGCTTGGAGCTGGAGGCAGCCTGAGCAATTTTTTTGCGCAACACGCCGCAGGGGGCGAAGAAATTTTCGCCCCTTGTGATGCTTTGTTGCGCGCTTATTTTTTCCTCTCCTCCTCCCCTCTGTCTTCCTCCTCTTCCGCCACGCCACCCGCACTTGCCTGTTTGACCAAGGCCTTTTTCACCTTGTTCGACAACTCCTTGTCTTTCAGCATGGCCTGCATCAGCTTGTCATCAAAATAAATCTGACTTTGTGACTGGCTGAATTCGCGCAGTTTCCAGACAAACCAGATCAGCGACAGCACCAGCAGGGCCAGCATGACTGCAAACAGCAACCACATCACACCGCTCATAAGTATCCGCCTCCAAATGCTATTTCTTTGGGAATATTCGGCATTCTGAAATTTATTATAGCTGCTTCAGGCAATGTTGTACAGCAGGAAGGAGGTGCTCCATCCTGTCCACCTCAAGTTGACTGAGTAAAAAATATACAGGTATTGCCTGAATTGGATAAAAAATATCCAGCTTTAACAAAGCGAGAAACGTTCTCATTGTCAATAAGGTATTAGCATTTTTTTATTTTCTAATAAATTCAATAGATTGTATCTATTTTAGTGCCACATTTTTAAAAACATCAAAAAACTGGCATGGTTCTGGCATAGAGAGAATTTGTGACAGCAGCGGAGCCTGCTGGGAGCTTTTTTTTTCGCAGCATCAATATGCTGAAGATACGGCATCAGACCGTTTTGTATAAAAAAATCAGGAGGAGCAACATCGTGAAGCAGCAAAACGCATCCAGGAAATTTTTCTATCTGCTGACCGCCGGACTGACCCTGTTCTGCTCGGAAGTTTCGGCGAACGCCTCAGCCGAAGATGTGCATGAGATTGCTGACATCTGCATGTATTCTCAACGTATTCTGAAAGATTACGCGCTGGTCGGCATGGGCGTGACCTATCATGATCCCAAGAAGGATTTGGATGCCAACATCAAGACCGTGGATCAATATTTTGGCACGCTGAAAAGCCACAAGCTGAACGACAAGCTGATGGCCGAGGTGACGGAAGTGGAGAAATCTTGGAGCGCACTTAAGCCCGAACTTGAGAAAGCTCCAGACAAAACAAAGATGAGCGATCTGCGCAAAAAAGTGGAGGCATATACAAGCCGTTGCGAGCAGGTGGCGGATGACTTGGCCAAAGATACCAGCATCAAGGGCGAACATGATGTGGTGCTGGTTGCCGAGCTTGGTTTGGAATCACAGCGGATGGCTGCTCTGTATCTGATGAAAGCGTGGGGTGTCGCAGATGCCAGCTTTGAGCAGGAAGTGACACAAACTACTAATGATACCGAAAAAATTTATCAAGATTTGCTTGCAGCCGACGACAAGCTGGTCTCCAAGGAAATCAAAGAAAAACTGAAGGGAACAGAAAATGATTTCGTTGCCTTCAGTGTGATGACCAAAAGCACATCAGGCCGTTTCATGCCGATGCAGGCGGAAAAAAGTGCCAGCAAAATCTTCGACACACTGCGCGATATCTTGAAGAGCGAAGAAAAAGTGGTGGAAGGAACGGTGTCAGGGTATTTTCTGCCGGTTGCTGATGAGAAAAAGGTGATGAAAGAGAACGAAGAAGTTTCTCAACTACTGCATGTTATGGAGGAGCATGTATGAAAAGCAGAACAGCAGTTGCAGCGGCGGCATTCTGCGCCCTGTATGTCGGCACTGCGTCGGCAAATGTGGATCAGCAGGAGCTGGATATGCTGAAGACAGCCAAGGATGTTGAAATATGCAGCCAGAAAATCGCCAAAGCATATTTTTACAAGCAATTGGACATCCGGGCTGATCAGGCGGACACGGATATGAAGGAGAGCTTGAGCCAGCTTCAATCCAGCATCAAAAAGCTCGCGGCAGGCAGCGGCGACAGCAAGGATGAAAAGAACATCAATAAATTCCTTGCCTACACGCACAGCGAGCTGGACAGCATGTTGAGCAAGCCCTACACGAAGGAAGCTGGTGCGCTGATGATTGACTACAGCGAGTCGCTGCTGGAAGGGGCCAACAACTTGGGCGGAAAGCACAAGGGCAAGGGCGCGGAAGCAGGCATGATCGCCGAAGTGGATCAGCTCCTTTTCCTGCTGGAGCGGGTCAACAAATACTACATCGCCCATAAGGCTGGCTTCAAGGATTACAACAACGTCGTGCAGCTGGAAAAGGCGGTGAAAGATTTTGAGGATGGTCTTGCCAAAATCAACGCTTACTCCAGCTACCCGGAGAATGTTCAGGCCAATGTCCAGAACATCAACAAATTCTGGCCAGTAGCCAAAGAATTTTATCTTGGCGTGCAGGAACAGGCACTGCCGGTGATCGTTCTTGCCTCCACAGACAAGCTGGAGCAGGAGATCAAAGCTCTTGAACGTTTCCATGCGCAAGAAGCGGTGAAATAAACACATTGCCCTCTTGAAGCACAACAAAAGGCGCAACCCTGGTTTGGGTTGCGCCTTTTGTTGTGCTTTGCACCTGAGTTTTTCATGATGCTGCGGGCGTAATCTCAGCCGTGCTCCTCGAAACTTATCGCATAAACAGCAAAATGTTGTAATCTTGAGTTCCAGGCTCTCCTGCGCGTGTATTTACATTCGCAAGGTCACAACTTGGGTTAACTTCACCACACATCATGACTATCTCCATTTTGCCTGTCAACCGGGAGCGGCTCGCCCGCACCTTCATCCGGCTTTGCGAAACCGACAGCCCCTCTGGCGAGGAAGGCCGGATGGCCGCGCTGGTGACAGAGCTGCTTTGCTCATGCGGTGCGCCGCCGCCGTTCGAGGACGATTCCGCTGCGCAGACTGGCTCGCAGTGCGGCAACCTGATGTTCCGCTTTGACGGCGACCCGGCGCGGGAACCGCTGTTTTTCTGCTGCCATCTTGACACGGTGGAGCCGGGGCGCGGCATTAAAGTCATTCGCCAGGGCGACCGCTTCACCAGCAGCGGCGACACCATCCTCGGCAGCGACGACAAATCGGCCATCGCCGCCCTGATTGAAGCATGGCAGGTGCTGCAAGAACATGGGCTGCCTCATGCGCCGCTGGAATTTATCTTCACCACCAGCGAGGAAATCGGCCTGCTGGGCGCGAAAGCCCTTGATCCGGCGCAAGTTCGGGCAAAAATGGGCTACGCCTTGGACAGCAGCGGGTTTGGCCGGGTGCTCATCGGTGCGCCTGCCTCAAACCGCCTCAGCATCCGGGTCAAAGGCGCAGCGGCGCACGCCGGTCTGCACCCGGAAAAAGGCATCAGCGCGGTCATGCTGGCCGCCAAAGCCTTGGCCGCAGCTCCGAGCGGCAGAATTGACCATGAAACCACGGTCAATTTTGGCACCATCCACGGCGGAACCGCCACCAACATTGTGCCGGAGGACGTGCTGATCGAAGGCGAGGTGCGCAGTCATTCTATGGTGAAACTGGAGCGGCTGACACGGGAGATTGAAGCGGCGTTCCGCAGCGTGATTTCGGGCTGGCAGGATATGTCAGGGCAGGCGCAGGGGCGACCGGAACTGGATTTTCAAGCAGTTCTGGATTTCCCAGCAATGAAGCTGGGCATGGAGGATGCGGTGATCCGCCGGATTGCCGACGCGGCAGCCAGCATCAGCATGGAGCTGCGCTACGAGATTGCGGGCGGCGGCAGCGATGCCAACATATTCAACGGCTGCGGCCTGCCGACAGCGATTGTCGCCACCGGCATGACTAATGTCCACTCAACGGCTGAGGAAGTCAGCTTGGAAGACATGAGCCAGCTCACCCGGCTGGTGCTGGCTTTAGCGTTGGCGTGAAAACAGGACAGCTCCTGTCCGCCGTTCCGCAGCGGCAGACAGGAGCTGGATGAAGAGGACTGCGCTCAGAAGGAATATCTGAATGCGGCGTTGATGGAGCTGCTCTTCATGTCGTTCAGGCGGAGCAGGTTGTGGTCATCGCCCAGCTCAATGTCGGAGAGACGCATGTATTCGTAGCCCAAATCAACCGCCATGTTGGAGGCGATGTCATACGCCACGCCTGCGCCGACCTTGTAGGCGAAGGTAGTCTCGCTGTCTTCCGCGCCATTGCTGAAGGAGACATCAGCCTTGCCTGCGCCCAAACCGGCCATGCCATAGATAGACAGCGGGTCGCATTTCGGGCCGACAAGGATGCCGAACGTGGAGACCGGAATATGGTAGAAGCCGTTGAACATCATGCTTCTGACACTCATATCTTCCAATCCCTTGGTGGCGAAATCTGTGGTCTGGGTGGCCAGTTCAGCCTCAGCACGGAAATTGCCGATTTTACGACCGCCAGCAAGGGCCAGACCGTAGCCGGTGTCGGTGTCGGCCTTGAAGCCGTACTCAGCTTTGTCCGCGTCCATCGAGCCGCTCCAGATCATCCGGGCCAAGCCCTTGACGTACCACGGATTGTACTCGGCACCGTGCTTGCGGCTTTTCAGAGCGTTGATCTCGTTGTCATGCTGATCAAGCCGGGCGGAGTTGGCTCTAATATGCTCATCCTGCTGGGCCTGTCCAGCCTCCAAGGCATTGATTTGCGAATCCTGACGGCCCTGATCAGCTTGCAGCGCATTGATTTGCTCGTCCTGACGCGCCTGGCTGGAGTTCAGCCCGTTGATCTGCTCATCTTGACGGGCTTGGCTGGAGTTCAGCGAGTCAATCTGATCCTGACAGTCGCCCGAACAGCCCTGAGATGCCGCCGGCCCCTTGACTGGCTTATATTTGGAGCCGGCAAGACTGTATCCTGCGGCCCCGAACAGCAGGACAGATGCCGCAGCTGCGCTCAGTATTTTTTTCATCTTTTCCCCTTTATGTGTGTTCTGGTTGCTCTGTCGTTGCCGAACCGCTTTCAGCACAGAATTTTTTTCCTAACTAATGATAATGAGATGACGGCGCAAAAGCAAGAAAAATAGTGCTGGTGCAATTTTCTGCACCCAATAGTTGTCTTTTGATTTTGCGGATAATTTCTCCGTAAAAGCAGTGAAGTTCATCCTGCTGTCCGCAGCGGAAAACAATTTTTAATACTGCTCTGCCTCCCGGAGAGAGCCGCCTGTAGCAAAAGCAGAGAATCTTCTTGATGCAGCTCAAGAATTCCTGTTTCCCTCGCAGGCAATATCAGGTAAACTTCCGCAACAACAACGCAGTAGGAGAACGCATAACATTGTGAGAAAGGGGGAGGAATATGCTGACCGTAAGCACAACAGCCCTGGCTGCCATAAAAGAGCATCTGCGCGAGCATGGTTTTGCTGCCGCAGTCCGCATCACCATGATGGGTGGGAGCTGCGTTGGTGAAAATCTGCGCTTCACGCTGGACGAAGCGCAGGCCGACGACCTGATCTTTATCTTTGACCGCGTCACCTTTCTGATTAACCGCGATTTATCGGTGCGCTGCGGGGTCATTCAGGTGGATTTCGCCGCCGAATATGACCATTGCCCATGCAGCGGGCGCAACGGCGGCTTCAGCATCAGCAGCGAGCGGCATTCCTTCCGCTGCTGCGCCCATTCCTTGCAGACCGGCGGCGCAGGCTGCTGGAATTCCTGCCCTGCCGACTGCTCAGGCCGCCTTGCGGAGGCCAGCACCGAATTCAGACAGCCCTGTTTTTCCGCTTGACATTGCTGCGAAGCAATGGAATGCTGATCATGGCAGTACAATGTGAGCTTCTTCGTATCCCGCGATACGCAGAACGTATCCTCACCATACGTTCAACGTATCCGGCGATAGGAAAAACGTATGGCAGGGATACGTTCAACGATACCTTACTATACGTTCATCGTATCCCGTGATACGAAAAATGCTGCTCTCGGCTATGACCAGCGCATGACCGGCAGCGTTCCGCAGCACAATTCAGCCTCAGGAGGCCGAAGATGCCTGACAATCCGAACAACCCCAATCCTCCAAACAATCCGCATCATGTGCCGACCTTGGCGGACAAGCAGATTGACCTGTCGGCGTTTCAGCTCGTTGACTTTGATCAGGAGGAAATCCGCAATCTGCCCAAGCCGCGCACAGATTTTGCGGAGATCGCCCGCCAGACGCTGGCCCTGTATCCTGATTTCGAGGCCGCGCTGAAGCTGACTGCCGCAGATTTTGACCCGGACAAAGTCGCGGAGCACCTTGAGCTGGCCGATCAGCTTCAGCCGTACTCCGACTGGCTGGAGCGGCGGGCCGAGCAGGTGCGAGAAACCCGCATGGCGCATCTTGCTGAAGCCTATCGGCCTGTTCTGAAACTGTATCAGCGGATTCAGGCGGCAGCGGAATTCGATCCGCAGGTGGGCTACGCCTTCGCCTTCTTGGCCGATCACTTCGGCGCAGGCAAAAAGAAAAGCAAGAAGGAGTGAGAGCGGCCAGCGGCTCCGCACGAACACCGCGCAGAGGCGGATTTTCTCGTCCGCCTTTGCTTTTTTCCGCATAATCAATACATCAGGGAGGAACAGGAATGAAAGTTGGCATCATCGGTTTTGGAAAAACAGGCAAGGCAGTCGCTTCCGTGCTGCTTGAATCCAAACAAACCAAACTGCAATGGGTGGTGCGCCGCTCCAGACGGCTTGAACACCGCTCCGTTCCTGAATTCCTCGGTGTTGAATCTGACGAGCCGGGCTGTATTCACTCCAAAGAAGAGTTCTCCGCTGAGGAACTGTTCAGCAAATTCCCGGTTGATGCGGTGATTGACTTCTCTTCAGAGAGCGGCATTGAGTATTACGGGGATGCGGCTGCGGATTATGGCGTGACCATAGTCAGCGCAATCTCCAATTATTCCAAAGCGACGCTGCGGCGGCTGCATAAATTGTCGAAACGGACTGTGGTGATGCACTCGCCCAATATCACAGTCGGCATCAACTTTCTGCTCATCGCGGCGAAAATCTTGAAAACCATCGCTCCATACACGGATATTGAGATCATGGAGGAGCATTTCAAGATGAAAAAGGAGGTTTCAGGCACAGCTAAAATCATTGCCCGGACACTCGGCATGGAAGAGGACAGCATCAAGTCTGTCCGAGCTGGAGGCATTATCGGTGTGCATGAAATTCTGTTCGGTTTTCCGTATCAGACCGTTCGTCTGAAGCATGAGTCCATCACCCGCGAGGCATTCGGCAACGGCATTCTCTTCGCTGTTGAGAATCTGAAAGGCAAGCCGAAAGGCTTCTACAGCATGGAAGATCTGCTCCTGCCGTACTTCAAACTGCAAGGTGGCACCTCAGGCTGGGCGGAAGGATAGAGCTGGCCGCAGCCGGGAGCGGCTGTTCCGAAAGACCGTTCCGGCTGGCCGCTGAACAGCACTTGACCGCTGTTCAGCGGTGCTTCGGCATCTGCTGTCCTTTTCTCTTTCTCCTCAGCCTGTTCCTGCTTGACAACGCTGCGCCCAGCCATTACATCTTTCTTCATCAGCACTGCGCTTCCTCGCCTGCCCAGTGCCACAAACCGGGCGGAGCATCACTTCATCTGCGGAAAAATACTATGAGACCTTCAACGCGGTTCATTGGTTCGGCCTTCTGCCTGCTGCTGGCCTTGGCTGGCTGCAAAGGGGAGCAGGAGCGCAAGCTGCTGCCTGCTGCCGATCAAGGCAAAACAGTCAAGGCGGCCATTGCTGAGGCCCAGATGACGGATGAGCCGGTTGTTCATGAAGCGGTGGGCACGGTGCGGGCTGAGGCCACTGGCGTGATCGCCGCCCGCACCACCGGCATGGTCAATGAGCTGAAGGTGCGCGAGGGCGACCGCGTCAAGCAGGGCGATTTGTTGTTGATCATTGGTGATTCGCAACTGAGCGACCGCATCAGGCAGGCTGAGGCCGCAGTGCGCGAGGCCAAGGAAGGCTTGCAGTCAGCCAGCGCGGCCAAAGAAGCGGCGGCGGCGCGTTCGGATATAGCCGACACCACGCTGCGGCGGCAGAAGGACTTAGCCGCGAAGAACATCGGTGTGCAGCAGAACTTGGATCAGGCTGCTGCGGCCCAGCGTGAGGCGAACGCCTCGCAGGCGCAGGCAGCCAAGGGTATTGAGGCAGCAGCGGCGCGGCTTGCTCAAGCTGAGGCAGCGGCCCGCATCGTCAAAGCGGACAGCGGCGTATCGGCTCCGTATGACGGCATCGTCACTGCCCGGCTGATTCAGGCAGGCTCGCTGGCCAATCCCGGCACACCGCTGCTCACCATTGAGAAAACGCAGGCCTTCCGGGCTGATGTGAGCGTGCCGGACAGTCTGGCAGGCAAGGTCAAGGCGGGTGATGAGCTGCGCGTGGCGGTTCCTGATGCCGCGCCAGAGCCGTTTGCGGCCAAGGTGCTGGCGGTGGAGCCGACCGCTGACCCGAAAACGCGCACCTTCATCATTCAGGTCAAGCTGCCGGAAATGGAGGGCCTGCGCTCCGGCCTTTTTGTCCGCGCCTATATCCCCACTGGCACCGCCAAGAGCATTTGTGCGCCAGAAACCGCCCTTGTCCGCTACGGCCAGCTCACCGGCCTGTTTGTGCTGGACAAAGACAGCCGCGCCCGCTTCCGTCTCGTGCGCCCCGGCGCAACAAGCGAGGGCAAAGCCGACATTCTTTCCGGTCTTCAGGCGGGTGAACGCTTTGTTGTCCAGCCTAAACCTGAGCTGGCTGACGGCGATCTGGTCGAGGTTGCGCCATGATGGACGGAGCGGCATGATGCAAGCCTACGCATATAACCTGACCGTGCAGCAGCGAGGGACGCTAACCCTGAGCAATCTTCCCTTCAATGCCGGAGAGGAGCTGGAAGTCATCATCATTCCCCGTGCCAAGCGTGCGCAGCAGGACAACGAACGCTATCCGTTCTGGGGCAAGCCCGTCACCTATCTTGATCCCACGGAACCGCTGCCGGAGATGGACTGGGAGGTGTATCAGTGATCATCCTGGACACCCACATCTGGGTCTGGTGGATTCATCGTGAACCTCGGCTGACCGACCGAATGCGGGAACAGATTCAAGCGCATGAAGAGCATGGACTGGGAGTCAGCATCTTCTCCTGCTGGGAGGTGGCAAAACTTGTCGAGATCAAGAAACTGTCCCTTCATTGCCCGCTGGAAGAGTGGTTCGACACCGCCCTTGCCTATCCGGGCATTCAGCTGCTCGATCTGAGCAAAGAAATCCTCGTTGAATCCACCCGACTGCCGGGAGCATTCCACCGCGACCCGGCAGATCAAATCATTGTCGCCACCGCCCGTATTCATGACTGCCCGCTGCTGACCGCAGACAGTAAAATTCTGCACTACCCACACGTCAAGCTGCTATTATGAGCCGCCACATTGGCCCTTCCGGCAAGATTGCCGCCTTTTTTATCGAATCGAAGCTCACCCCGCTGATCATCATCGCCTCGCTGCTGCTTGGCTTGGGCGCGGTGCTGGCCCTGCCGCGCGAGGAGGAGCCGCAGATTATTGTGCCGATGATTGACATCATGGTCGGAATGCCGGGCGCAGGCAGCCGGGAGATTGAAACTCGCGTGACCAAGCCGATGGAGAAGCTGCTTTGGGAGATTCCGGGCGTGGAGTACATCTATTCCACGTCGAGTCCGGGCATGTCTATGGCTATCGTCCGCTTCAAGGTTGGCGAGAACGAGGAGAACGCCATCGTCCGGCTCCAGTCCAAGCTGCGCTCCAACTATGATTTGATTCCGCCCAATGTCACCGAGCCGCTGATCAAGCCGCGCTCGATTGACGATGTGCCGATTCTTGCTCTCACGCTGCACGGCAAGCAAGCTGATCATATAACCCTGCGCCGCATCGCGGCTGAGGTGGAGGACGCAGTCAAGCAGGAGCCGGATGTTTCCGCCACTGGGCTGATCGGCGGCGAGAAGCGGACGGTGGAGGTGCGCCTTGATCCGGCCCGAACAGCGGCGCGGGGCTTGGATTTCAACCGGGTGGCTGATGCGCTCATTCAGGCCAACTATGAAGCTGATGCCGCGTCCTTTCCCTCGCCTGCTGACGGCCAGGTGAAGGTGCATGTGGGCGGCTTTCTCCGCGATGTGCGCGAGGTGGAAGGGCTGGTGGTGGGTGTGCAGAATGGCAGGCCGGTCTTTCTCCGCGATGTGGCGGCGGTGGCGGAAGGCAACGAGACACCCTCGCAGCATGTGTTCTTCGGCAGCGGGCCAGCAGCAGCCAAGCCGGTTGCAGGCTTGGAAGCGGCAGTGACCTTGACGGTTGCCAAGCGCAAAGGTGCCAATGCCATCAGCGTGGCCGAGAAGGTGCTGCACCGGGTGGAGTCGCTCAAAGGCCGCGTCATTCCTGCGGATGTCACGGTCAGCATCACCCGGCATTATGGCGAAACGGCCAAGGAGAAGTCGGACGAGCTGCTCCTGCACATGGGCATTGCCATCGTCAGCGTCACTATCCTGATTTGGCTGACCTTGGGCCTGCGCGAGTCCGGCGTGGTCGCGCTCGCCATACCGGTGACCCTGGCCCTCACGCTCACCGTCTTCTATCTCTACGGCTACACGCTGAACCGCATCACCTTGTTTGCCCTCATCTTCTCCATCGGCATCTTGGTGGATGACGCGATAGTGGTGGTGGAAAACATGGTGCGGCACTTCCGCCTGCCAGAGAACGCTGACCGCCCGCGCCTGAGCGTGGCGGTGGAGGCGGTGGACGAGGTAGGCAATCCGACCATCCTTGCCACCATGACGGTCATTGCCGCCATCCTGCCGATGGCCTTTGTCGGCGGCCTGATGGGGCCGTACATGCGGCCCATTCCGATTGGCGCGACCGCAGCGATGGTCTTTTCTCTGCTCATCGCCTTCATTGTCACACCTTGGGCCAGCCTGCGCCTGATCAAGTCTGGCGGCAAGGGCCACGAGCACGGCAAGGAAGACCTGATGACGCGGCTCTACCGCCGGGTCATGGGCGGCATACTCCACAACGGCCTGCTGCGCATGTTCTTCCTGCTCGGCGTGGCGGCTCTGCTGGCCGCATCGTGCTGGCTCGTGGCCGCGCAGTTGGTCAAGGTGAAGATGCTGCCCTTTGACAACAAGAGCGAGTTCCAAGTCATCCTCGACATGCCGGAAACCGCCACCCTTGAGGAGACAGCGGCGGTGGCCTTTGAGATGGGCCGCAAGCTCGCCACTGTGCCGGAGGTGACGGATTATCAGGTCTATGCAGGCACGGCTTCCCCGCACAACTTCAATGGCCTGGTGCGGCATTATTATCTGCGCCAAGGCGCAAACGTGGCGGATATTCAGGTCAATTTGGCGGGCAAAGGCGAGCGGAAAGAGCAGAGCCACGAGATCGCCAAGCGGGTGCGGCCCCTGCTGACTGAGATTGCCGTCCGCCACAAAGCCCGCGTCAAGGTGGCGGAAGTGCCGCCTGGCCCGCCGGTGCTGTCAACGCTGGTGGCTGAGGTCTATGGCCCGGACTATCAACGGCAGAAAGAGCTGGCCCTGCGCATCCGCGAGGTCTTTGAGAAAACTGAGGGCGTGGTGGATGTGGACTGGTACATGGAGGAAGGCCAGACGCAATACAACTTCGAAGTGGATCGGGAGAAAGCGGCCCTGAACGGCATCAGTGTGCAGCAGGCGGCCTCGGCTCTTGCCTTAGTCACCGAAGGCAAACAGGTGGGCCTGCTCCACGATCCGCCAGAGAAAGAGGACGTGGACATCATCCTGCGCGCTCCCTTTGCCCAACGCGCTGGCATAGAGCGGCTGCAAGAGGTGCAGCTCACGGCAGCGGACGGCTCGCTGGTGCCCTTAGCCAGTCTGGTGCGGGCCAAGAAGGGCGAGGCCGAGCAGAGCGTCTATCATAAAAACCTGATGCCGGTGGTGTATGTCACCGGCGACGTGGCCGGGGCCAAGGAAAGCCCGGTCTATGCCATCTTGGAGATGCAGAAGAAGATTGCCGAGCTGAAGCTGCCGGAGGGCTACACGATTGAGCAGCACACCGCCGGGCTGCCTGCCAGCACCGAGCGGTTCGCCATGAAATGGGACGGCGAGTGGCACATCACCTACGAGGTCTTCCGCGATTTGGGCCTGGCCTTTGCTGTGGTGCTCCTGCTGATCTTCGTGCTGGTCGTGGGCTGGTTTCAGTCCTTCACCACGCCCTTCACGATCATGACCGCCATTCCCTTCTCGCTGATCGGCATATTGCCTGCGCACATGGGGATGAACGCCTTCTTCACCGCCACATCGATGATCGGCTTCATTGCCGGAGCAGGCATTGTCGTGCGCAACTCCATCATTCTGGTGGATTTCATCGAGCTGCGCTTGAGTGAAGGAATGCCGCTTGATCAGGCGGTGATTGACGCGGGCGCAGTGCGCTTCCGGCCCATGCTGCTGACTGCGGCGGCTGTAGTGGTCGGCGCCTCGGTCATCCTCTTTGACCCCATCTTCCAAGGCTTGGCCATCTCGCTGATGGCAGGCGAAGTGGCTTCGCTGCTTTTTTCACGGATGACCGTGCCGGTTCTGTATTTCTTGGAGAAGCGGTGGGAGAGGGGGCACGTTACGGCGTGACGTTGAACATCTTGCAGAAAAGATGCCGCGCATTCTGCAAGATGTTCATTCGGCATCAACTCAGCTTGGCAGTTGAGCAGCACCAATACGTTAAAGCATTTGCTCAATTAGTACTTTTATTTTCTTAAGGATGGCGACTATTTGTATGAGTTCATCTTCTTTTGTCGCGTCATACGCCACAACTCTCGCCATATACTTTGCCATCAAGCGCGATAAAGTACCAATGCCGCCCGACAACATACACGCCATAGACAGGATACGGCTGCGTGTTTGCAGCTTGGGCGGCGACCATTTCATGTTAACATCTTAGAACTTACGCGAAACGCATCTGGATGGCTGGTGATTTGAGTTGCCGCCTCAAATAATCAGACAGCAGACCATGCTTGAGACGATAAACTGTCTGCCGTGTCTCCTTGGCAAATTGTATGAGGCGGATCCGCACCGGCATTGCGCAGGCAATATGATTGCGGACAGTCCTGGCTTTGCGGCATTGGCATCCTTCCAAGCCGGCACGCTGTCTGGTCTCCCGATGAAACTGCCCGGCCTTCCATCGGAAGCCGCGCGCCTCCCGCACAGCCTGCGCGGTGCCTTGCTCCATGTCATTTGTGCTCGATGGCGCATGTCTGACAACATCCCGCTTTCCTTCCCTTCATGTCTTTCAGAATTCTGGTTTTGCGTAAGTCCTATTTCTGTTATTGCTGGCCTGTAAAAATAACACAGGAGCGCTGCGAAAAAACAGCCGGCATATTTCCGCGTCAGAGAGGAAATGTCACATTTGACAACCTCACGATGTTGAACGCAATATTTTATATTTTTGAACATCGGTGCAAATGAAGAGGACTTCCAAGCAATTTCGGCAATTGGTTCAGCATCTGCGCCCGCATGAGCCGATGGAGCAAAAACGGCGTGCTTGACCGAATTTTCGCACGGCTACAGCAGGAGCAGATGATATGTACCTAATGTGCAACTCCTAAAAAAGATGCCCGATCCATGTGGCGCATCCTGTAGGATATCGGTATCTAAGCCATATTCAAAAGGAGTGCGCCAATGGATCGAGACAGTTTTGTTATCGCTGTATTTCTGCTTGGTTGTGAACAATACGGTGTCATCAGGCAGCAATATCGGCTGCGTCGCGGCGGCTTTGAGCCTGCCTTGACAGATGAAGAAGTCATCACCATGGAAATCTGCGGCGAGTATTTCAAAATCGAATGTGACAAGGATATCTTTGCATATTTTCACACGCATCATCTGCACTTCTTCCCGAAATTTACTGACCGGTCTTTGTTTGTCCGCCAAGCTGCGAATTTATGGCAAGTCAAAGCAGCTGTTCAAAAACATTTAACAATAATCTCTGGACAGTCCAATGAATCATATTCAGGTAATTGATACCGTTCCATTGCCTGTTTGTGTCCTCACTCGAGCTAGACGAGACCATTATTTTCCAGCAGAGGCTGATTTTGGATACTGCGCTGCTAAAGATATGCACTGCTGCTGATTTAAATTAGGTTTGCGCATCTCACGACTTGCGCATGATCACGCATTATCCATTGCTGCCGGCACGTCAGCACGATATTCAAAGTATAGACACCTTGCCGGATGGATTCCAAGGAGAAGCTCCAGCAGATAAAGAGTTTATTGATGAGCATAGACATTCTCTCTTGTTGGAGCGTCACAAAATTCTTGTTGTCACTCCTCCACGAAAGAATATGAAAACTGCGCTGCCTGAACCTCTTGTCCAATCCTGCAAACGTATCAGAAAGCGTATCGAAACCGCAGGATCACATCTGACAAAACGTTTCAAAACAGACCAGATTCGCGCACACGATCTTTGGCATTTCCAGCACCGTTT
>NZ_JBLWEN010000029.1:0-78097 GCF_048287415.1 Candidatus Electronema sp. JM | reverse complement strand
CGCCGATGGTCATAATCTGCGCCATGATGCGCAGAGCTTCGTTCATGTCGCTGTCGGCATCCTCAAATCAGGCAAAATGTTTGATCCGGCCCTTCATGGAGCTTGACGCGGACAACAGTATTTACTGCTTATGCAAGAGGAACTTTGCGATATACGGACACGCAGGCAGTCTGTGGGGCACAGTTGGCGTGTCGTTCAACATCATGTTCATAACAGGCACTATGTCAGCGTTAACCCTGCTGCCGCATCCGCAGACCCCAGCTCTTCCGGCTGTCCAACTCACCGGCACTGCCGCCCGCCGCTCTGACGGCCTGCTGATCAGCTATGCGCTGTGCGGCACTTTAGAGGACATTTTGCTGCCGGAGCAGGCGGCTGCGCCCTCACGCCGAGATACTCTCTGGCAGCAAACCTGCTTCGAGCTGTTCGCAGCCCCGGCAGGCTCGTGCCGGTATTGGGAGATCAACCTTTCGCCAGCAGGAGATTGGAACATTTACGCGTTTTCTGCCTGCCGGACCGGAATGCGCGAAGAGCCGTCTGTCATTGCGCTGCCGTTCCGCCTTGAGCGGCAGCCTGCCTCATTGCGGCTGGAGCTTTTCGTGCCGCTTGATGCGCTGGTCGCGCAAACGGAGCTGATTGAGCTGGGCATCACTGCGGTGCTGCAAAGCCGCAGCGGCCAAATGAGCTATTGGGCTTTGACGCACTGCGCCTCTAAACCGGATTTTCATCTGCGGGAGAGTTTCATTCTCCGCCTGCCGCCAGCCTGAGCAGCAGCGAAGATCACCGCCCCGCGCCTGTCTCTTCAGGAATTTTTTCCGCATGAAGGGCCGAGGCTTCAATCAGCAGCTCGCCGGGCCTGACCACGCTGCGCAGGCTGACTGCCCCGCAGGCGGAAAGGCTGTCTAACAGCGGGATAACGACTTGATCAACCAGCACTTTGCTTTTCGCGCCTGCCTGCTCGTCGTTGATTGCCGTCATAGTGCCTGCCCAAGCGGCCAGTTCTTTCAGCGCGTCAACCAAGGCGGAGGCGCGGGCGAAAAACATCAGGTTCGACGGCTGCTTCATGCCTGCCGCCGCAGTTTGAAACACAGCATTTTCCGGCAGCCGCTCGCTTTGTCCTTCCAGAATATCCTCAATCTGCTCGCGGCTGTCCGCCAACAGCAGAAAGCCATCCGCAAAGGCATAGGAAGGCTGCATCATGCCTTGGGCGGCCATCAGGGAAACCACCTGCGTTCCCGCCACCTTGTCCCGGCTGACCGGCAGGCCGGAAGTCAGCTTGGCCAGCAGCCGTTCGGCCTGTTTTTGCTCCCGCACTTCAAGAACAAAGCAGAGCCGAGGCACCGGAAACAGTCCGGTCGTGCTGATGCTGGCGACATTCACGCTGAATTCCCGCCCGAACAGGGAAAGAATTTCGCTCAAACTGAGACCGGTCTGATTTTTGAACCACGATTCGGTGCGGGCGATGGCATCTTCTTTGCCTTCCGCCGTCAGCAGGAGCTGCCAGAAATTTGGCTCCAGCCAGCCGCTCCAAAAGTACAAAGGCAGACTGGCCGGCATCTTGCCTATGGTGCGGTTCAGCATTGGCGCAGCGTCCAGCAGCTCCTTCTGCACTGGTGCAAGCAGCTCCGGCGCAAAACGGACTGCCGTCTTGAACTGCACCGCTTTGCCGTCGCGCTGATGAAAAAAACTCAGGCTGCGCAAGGCGGTGGATGAGGCGTAGGGAATGCCCGCAGTCTCCTCGCCGCCGCCAAACAGGCTGCGCAGGCGGGCAAGATCAGCGTAGAGAAAAAAATCATCCCGCCCCTGCGCCCCGGCCTTCATCTCAACATAATCGCGGCTGCGCAGCATCCCGTTCTGGCGGAAAAAAAAATGGCGGATGAACACCTCAATGCTCCGCCGCACCGGCTGGAGGCTCAACGAGACCACCTGCCTGCCGCCAATCGTCGCGACATGCAGTTTCCGGCCTTGACTTAGCTCGAAAACCAGAATGCCGATGCCGTAATGCCAGAGCAGCTCCGGGCGTTTGCCTGCCACCGTGTTCAGCGCGGCTGAGAACAGCTCCTTGTTTGCATCCGCGTTAGGTGTGGTGATGAGCAGGATATGTTCCGGCAGCGTGCTCAACGGATCGGCTCCCGTTTCCGGCGGCAGCAAGGCGGTCACTGTTCTCCGGCTGAAAACGTCTTGCAGCAGGGGATTGGCCAGCAGCGATTTCGCCTCTGCGGTCTGCTGCTCCAGCATCCGCCGAAAAATGAGCGGCACGCCAAGCTGTTTCAGCACGAAATTCCAACGGATTGAGGCGACTGTCTGTCCGAGAGGCGAGGAAACCAGCGACTGCGCCGCCGCGAACGCGTTTTCTGCATCAAGAGTCAGCAGCGCGTCTTCTGGCACCAGCTCCAGCGGATCAGGCGGCTGCGGCTTCAGCCAGTCGCCGCTGACTGCATGACGAAACAGTGCTGATTCAGCAAGATTCCGCTGGGCATCAGCCAGCCCGCTGCGGGTAGGCAAATATTCCGCAAGCAAGGCGGCAGCCTCATTTTGCCGGGGCCGGACAGCGATGCACCACAGCGCGTCGGCGGCAACCAAGAATATCAGCAGAAAGGGAAGTATGCGCTTCATCAGGCCGCGCTCCGCTTGGTGGTGGAAGTCAGATCGTGTTGTTCATTGTTTCACAACTTGGTGAAAAAGTCAGCAAAAAGGAGCTGTCGGTCAGATTTCACAAATTCAAGCCGCGCAGCACCCCGCCGTCGGAGAACAGCTCCAAAATGGTCAATGAAGCTGGCTGCACGTCAAAGAGCAGGTAGCTGCTTGGCGGCAGGCCAAGGGCGAGACAGAGCATGGTGCGGATCACTCCGCCGTGGGTGACGATGCCGATGCTGCTGCCGGAAGTGCTGCGCAGCTCGGCCAGCTTGGCGTGTATTCGTCCGACAAATGCCTGCACCGCTTCGCCGCCGGGAAAAGCAAAGTCGAGATACTGCTCCTGCCACGCGGCAACACGGGCCGGATCAGCGGCAGCGATTTCGGCAAAGTGGCGCAGTTCCCAATCGCCAAAAACAATTTCCCGCAGCCGAGGGTCATACACCGGCTGGCTGATGCGGCAGCCATGCTCTTGAAGATACGCCAACGTCTGCCGGGCGCGGCGCAGCGGACTGCACTGCCAGCATTCAACCTGGCGCAAATGCGGCTCAATTACGTTGTGCAGGCGGGACAAGCCGCTGCCCGACAACGGCGCGTCGGTGCTGCCGAGCAGACAGCCGGGCGCTGCTGCTGTCGGCCCATGCCGGAGAAGATAGAGCAGGACAGACTGGCTCATGCTGCCGAACCCTTCAAGGCCTTTCTCCCGTCAGCAATCATGAAGATGCCGTAGGTGCTGCGCCAATTCTGGAATTTGCGCACAATCTCGCCTTGAGTTTCGTGGTGATGGCTGCTGATGGCTAACTGCTTCAGGATGATGCCGTCAATTTTCCGCACAAAGATGCGGAAATCTTTGAGAGTGATGATGCGGATGTTCGGGGTGTTGTGCCATTCGTAGGGAAACTGTTCGTTGCGCGGCGCAGCCCCGCTGAGGAGGAATTGCAGCCGCACCCGCCAATGGCTGAAATTAGGAAAGCTGACAATCACCCGGCTGCCGACCGCCAGCAGCACCGGCAGCAGCTTTTCCGGGGCATAGACCTGCTGAAGGGTCTGGCTGAGAACGATGTAGTCAAAATGATTTTCTGGATAATCAGCCACTTCCTCAATGAAGTTGCCGTGCAGCACCGACAAGCCCCGGCTGATGCAGAAGGCGGCGTTGTCCTCGTCCTGCTCAATGCCAACACCGCGCACTTCTTGCTTATTTTGCAAATAAAAGAGCAGATCGCCCCGCCCGCAGCCCAAGTCAAGCACCCGGCTGCCCGGCTTGATCCACGAGGAGATGACTTGCAGGTCAAAGCGCATTCCGGTGTCGCTCATGGCCGCCCTCCTCTGAGAAACCCGGCGATCAGATCGGTCAGCCGTTTGCTGGGGATGAGAAAGCCGTCGTGGCCGCTGTCGGCCTGAATTTCGCAGAAACTCACGTCTATGCTGTTCTTTTTCAGCATCCGCACCAGCTCTTTCGACTGATAGGTGGGATAAAGCCAGTCTGAGGAAAAGGCCGTCACCAGAATGCGGATGCCCGCGTCCGCCATGCTGGTCAGGGTGCCGCTGTCAACCGTGCTGAAATCGAAATAATCTGCGGCCTTGGTGATATAGAGCAGCGAGTTCGCATCAAAGCGGCGGACGAATTTTTCCCCCTGATAGTGCAAGTAGCTCTCAATCTGAAAATTGACATTGAAATCATAGGAGAACGAGCAGCGGTCTTGCAGCCGCCTGCCGAACTTGCGGCGCATGGCCTCGTCGGACAAGTAGGTGACATGGCCGATCATTCGGGCCACGGCCAAACCCAGTTCCGGGCCATCGCCGCCGTAGTATTTGCCCTGCTGCCATTTGGGATCAGCCATAATCGCCTGCCGGGCGATTTCGTTGAAAGCGATGGCCAAGGCGGAATGGCGGGCGGTCGTGGCCAAAAGCACTGCCGAAGCAACCATCTCCGGGTAGCTGGCGCACCATTGCAGAGCCTGCATTCCGCCCATGGAGCCGCCGACCACCGCCAGCACCCGGCTGATGCCAAGATGGTCGAGCAGCATTTTCTGCGCCCGAACCATGTCCTTGATCGTGACCACCGGGAAGTCCATGCCGTAAGGTTGGCCGCTGGCCGGATTGATCGATGACGGCCCGGTGCTGCCCATGCAGCCGCCGATGATGTTGCTGCATAGAACAAAATATTTCCGCGTGTCTATGCCCTTGCCCGGCCCGATCATGAATTCCCACCAACCCGGCTCCCGCGCCTTGCTGTCGCCGCTTTCGTGGCTGGCCACGTGCGAGTCGCCGGAAAAGGCGTGCAGAACAAGGATGACGTTGTCCTTCTGCGGACTCAGCTCGCCCCAGGTCTCGTAGGCCAGCGTGATCGGGCCAAGCCCTGCGCCGCATTCAATCGGCATCAGGTCAGGCGGCCCAGCGAAGGTGAAACTGTTTTTTGCGCCGCTCATGGCCGCGTTCCGTGATTCATCGTTGCTGTCATTGTGAGGTTAATTGGGGCAAGCAGATAAAGTGCCGGTGAGCTGTCAAACGCAAACAGCCCGGACCGCTTCTGCAATCCGGGCTGCTTTTTTCAGAGAAAGCCGCTCAGTTACGCCGCGACTTCCTCTCCAAAGGCCCTGATCTGGGCCATGATGCCGTCCAAGGTGAAGCGGCCCATGTCAATCGCCATCGTTGGGCAGCGGGCGGCGCAGACACCGCAGCCCTTGCAGGAGGCGGTGATGGTGCGGGCCTTGCGCTTGCCGTTGTCATCCTTGTAGATGTTGATGGCCTTGTACGGGCAGAAGGTCTCGCAGGCGGCGCAGCCGATGCACTTCTCCGGGTCAATCTTGGAGACGATGGGCGCGGGCGTGACCGAGCCTTTGGCGAGCGGATGGCAGGCGCGTCCGGCGGCGGCCTGCGCTTGGGCGATGGTCTCGTCCATGCCGCGCGGCGAATGGGCCAGGCCACAGACATAGGTGCCGTCCACGGGCAGATCAACCGGCTGCAATTTGACGTGCGCCTCAAGGAAGAACTTCTCCGCTGTGACCGGCACTTTCAGCATTTTGGCCAGCGCGGTCGGGTCTTCCGGGACAATGCCGGTGGAGAGTGCAAGCAGGTCGGCGTTCAGAGCCAGCTCCTCGCCGAGCAGCGGATCAAAATAACGCACTGTCACCGCGCCGTTGTCCACGCTGACTTCCGGTTTGCGCTCAAGGCTGTAGCGGGTGAAGATCACGCCGAGCTGCCGCGCCTTGCGGTAGTCGTCCTCCATGAAGCCGTAGGCCCGCATGTCGCGGTAGAGGACGATGATCTGCATCTCCGGCTGCAATGCCTTGAGGCGGAGAGCGTTCTTCAAGGCCTGGCCGCAGCAGACCCGGCTGCAATAGGTCAAATCCTCATCCCGTGAGCCGACGCACTGAATCATCACCGCCTGCTTCGCCGCCTTCAGCCCGGCCTGATCTGCAACAAGCCGCTGCTCCAGCTCAATCTGGGTGACAATCTTCGGCGACTGCCCGTAACCATACTGCGTCGGCTGATAGGGATTGCCGCCGGTGGCAAGCACGGTCACGCCGTGGTGAATCAGCGCGCTCGCGCCCTTGCTCTCGACCGTGGTGGTGAAGTTGCCGACATAGCCGGACACCGCTGTCACCTGCGCTTCGGTGTGGACGGTGATTTTCGGATGCGCCTGCACCCGCGCCGTCACCTCCTGCACCGCCTGGCGTGGATCATTGCCGTGGCGGTCGGCGGTGAGCAGCAGGGCCTTGCCGCCAAGCTGCGTGCCCCGCTCAATCAGGGCCACCTCAAAGCCTTGATCAGCAATGGTCAGAGCCGCAGTCATGCCTGCCAAGCCGCCGCCGATGACCAAGGCCGAGGGAGTGACCGGCAGCTGCATCTCCTGAAGCGCGGTCAGGCAGCAGGCTTTGGCCACTGCCATGCGCACGGCATCCTTGGCCTTTGCAGTTGCCCGCTCCGGCTCGTGCATGTGCACCCACGAACATTGGTCGCGGATGTTGGCCATCTCAAAAAGCGAGCGGTTCAGCCCGGCCTCGCGCAGGGTTGCTTGGAAGAGCGGCTCGTGCGTGCGCGGGGTGCAGGCTGCAACCACCAGCCGGTTGAGCTTGTATTTGTGAATGGCCTCAACCAGCACCTTCTGCGCGTCCTGCGAGCAGGAGTACATATTGTCTGTGGCGTACACCACATGCGGCAGGGTGCTGGCGTACTCGGCCACCGAAGGCACCTTGACCACGCCGCCGATGTTGATGCCGCAATGGCAGACGAACACGCCGACTCGCGGTTCTTCCGCGCTGATGTCGCGTTCGTCTGGGAAGACCGCCTTCACCGTCGCGCTGCCCCGCGCCGGAGCAAGCAGCCCTGCGCAGAGAGCGGCAGCCCCGCCTCCCTGGGTGACCGAATCAGGAATGTCTTTCGGCCCTTGGAACGCGCCGATCACATACACGCCCGGCCTGCTCGTGGTCAGCGGCGCATAGCGGTCGGTCTGAGCAAAGAGATACTCGTTCAGATCAATGCCAGCGGCCTTGGCTAATTTATCCGCCTCGTCCGGTGCCTCCAGTCCCTGCGAAAGCACGACCAGATCAAATTTCTCGCAGTGATGCTGGGCATCTTCAGTGGACCACGTCAGCATCAGGCCGCCGCCGAAGACATCCTCAATCTTGGGTGGACGAGCATAAATCACCCTGAACTTGCCCTCTTCGATTGCCCGTTTGCGGGCCGCGTCAAAGCCCTTGCCGTGGGTGCGGATGTCCATGTAAAACAGGGTGATCTCGCAGTTCGGGTCGTGCTCGCGGGCCAAGGTCGCCTGCTTGATCGCGTACATGCAGCAGACTGAGGAGCAGTAGTTGTTGCCGCAGGTCTCGTCGCGGGAGCCGATGCACTGGATGAAGGCGATTTTTTTCGGATGCTTGTGGTCGGAAAGACGAAGGATTTCGCCGCCGGTCGGGCCGGAGGCGCACATCAGCCGCTCATGCTCAAAGGCGGTGACCACGTCGGTGAATTTGCCCAAGCCGTATTTGGCCATAATCTCGTCGCTGACACGGCCAAATCCCGGCGCAAGAATCACTGCGCCGACTGGAATTTCGAGGATTTTCTCGGTGTCATCAAAGCGGATTGCCCCAGCCTGACAAGCCACGGCGCAGAGGCCGCAGGTGTCGTGATTAAGCTTGAGGCAGGCTTTCGCGTCAATGTAGTACGAGGTCGGCACAGCCTGCGAGTAGTCAATGTGCGCGGCGTGATTGACCTGCATGTGCTCATTGAAATCGTTGCCGATTTCCTTCAAACAATACAGGGTACACTGACCGCAGCCAGTGCAGACTTCCTCGTCAATGTAGCGCGGCTGCTTCCTGATCGTGGCGGTGAAATTGCCCGGCCCGCCCTTCAACTCGATTAATTCGGAGAGCGTCAGTATCTCGATGTTCGGATCGCGGCCCGCTTCAACCAATTTGGGCGCGAGAATGCAGAGCGAGCAGTCGTTGGTGGGAAAGGTCTTGTCCAAGCGGGCCATGACCCCGCCAATGGCGGCAGATTTCTCCACCAGATAGACCTTGTAGCCCAGCTCGGTCAGGTCAAGCGCGGTCTGCACACCGGCCACGCCGCCGCCGATCACCATCACTGCGCCGCTGATTTGAGCAGCGTTTTCTGCAATTGCGGTCATGAAAATTCTCCTTCCTACACTGTTTCAAAATCAAAACCGTCCTGCTTGTCGGACGGAAGCCTCATTTTCACAAGAAATCTTTTTCGCACGGCTGACGGGTAACGCACGAATTTAACGTGCATACTGCCATATTGCCGCCAAAATTGCAAGAGAAAATGCGCAGATACTCTCTGCTGCCCGGAAGGGGTTTTAACGTGGGAGGAAAAACGAGACAAGTTCGGCAATCGCCACGGTCACATTGGCGGATTTTCGTTTCCGCACCGCAAGCTGGCCGCCGCCTGCGCTGAGAACAGCCGCCGGTTCGGCCACGGCCTTGGCACCAGTCGCCCGCAGCACTGCCGCCGAGGAAGAGCTGTCCGCTGCGCTGTTGAGCTGCGCGGCAGTGTAAAAATCAAGCGGCAGGCCGCTTTGCTCGGAGAAAGCCAGCAGGCCCGGCTCATCCTGTTTCAGGTCAATGGAGGCCAGCCTGCTGATGGATTGCAAAGCAAGGCCGTTCTCAGCGCAGGCATGGCGCAGGGCTTCGGCAATTTCCGCCGCCGGGGTGTTGCGGTTGCAGCCAATTCCGGCAACCAGCGCCTTGGGATGGAGCAGGGCTTGGCGCGGCCATTGCGCGGTGCGGCAGGTGACGCGCAAATCCGCCTGCTCCCGCTTGTCTATCAGAATGATGTCCGGCGGCAGCGGCGGCAAGGGGTAATCACTGCACAGGGTGATTGAGCCGCTGTTCACCAATTTGGCCATGACCTGCGTCAGGCGGCTTTTGTCGGCCACGATCAGTCCAAGATCACGCGCCCAAATATCCAAGGCGGTTTGCCCCAGCACATCGGACGCGGTGGTGATCACCGCCTGCCCGTTGAGCAGCGCGGCAAGCTGCCGGGCCAGCGCGTTGCCGCCGCCAAGATGGCCAGAAAGCAGCGAAATAGCGAACTGCCCCTGCTCGTCGCAGACCACCACTGCCGGGTCTGTCGTTTTATCGCGGAGCAGCGGGGCGATGCAGCGCACCACGATCCCTGCCGCCATGATGCAGATCAGGCTGTCATAGTCCTGCTGCCAGGCGCGGGCGAGCGTCTCCTGCACTTTGCCCCGGCTGCGTATTTGCTCGCTGCCGGGCAGCAAAGCGGCCAGCCGTTCAGCCAGCAGGCTGCCCCCTTTGGTCAGGGCGATGATGGCTATGCGGGTGGACAAGTGCTCGCAGACTCCGCCTGCAACAAGACATGGAGATCATCCAGCTCCCATTGAGCCGGATTATTCTGGATATATTCGCGAATGCCGTTCAATTCTGTTTCATTGCGGATGATGTGTTCGTAGAAATTTCGTTGCCAGATTTTCTCGCCGATGGTGCCATGCAATTTGTTGCGATGATGAGTGACAGCGGATTTGAATGAACGGACGACAGTTGAGATGGAGCCAGCAACAGGGCGGCCAAATTGTTCCGTCGTCGCCATTTTCGTAGGGGCACGGCATGCCGTGCCGATACGAAAATGATCAAGAACAACAATCCCATGTACATGATTCGGCATCACCGCAAATTCATCCAATGCCGCATGAGGAAAATGCAATGGAATGTCGCGCCAGCATTGCTCGGCAATGTGTCCAGCATCGTTCAGCCGCATTTGCCCATTTTCCACCGCGCCGAATAAGCATTCCTTGCCGCTGGCGCAGATGGTGATGAAATACGCGCCAGCGCTGGTGTAATCATAACCGATCAGACGGATGGAACGGCGGCGGTGAATTTCTGGGTTGAATGACATTTTAGCAGAATGATGGCATTGCAGGGGCGAAAAATTTTTTGCCCCTGCATTTTTCTCACCCGAAGGCGGATGAGGAGTCCAGCTCATGGGTTACAAAAAAGTGCGTATCAGTTTTGGCACGTGAATTTGTTTAAACAGTGCTGGACAGTAGATTTCAGAAAAACATACTCGGTTTTCTGGAACTGAGCAAATAGGTTATGCAGGGAAAAGAGCGCAGGTGGAATATATTGCGCAAAGAACGGCCTGCCGCGCTGGCTGCTGAGAAAGGCGAAGGCGCCGAGGATTTGCAGGTTGCGCTGCACAGCCAGCAATAGATATTCGCGGCGGAATTGTTCGCGGCTGTACGGCAGCAGGGCGTTGAGCGCGTCGAGGTAGTGCTCCAGCAGCGCGTCCTGCATCGCCTGCGGCAGGGCGGCGTAAGGGTCAATCAGCAGCGAGGCAAGATCGTAAGCCAGCGGCCCCAAGCGTCCGGCCTGATAGTCAATGAAGCGCACCTGCCCGTCCAGCACCATGATGTTGCGGCTCTGAAAATCGCGGTGGAGGAAGAAGGAGGCATCGGCCTGCGCGGCTTGATCGGCAAGCTGGGCGAATTCCCGATTCAAGGCGGCTTCATCAATGTCGAGATGGAGCAGGTCGCGGCAGAGTGCGCGGAGGAAGTAGCCGGACTCGCGCTCCAGCATGATGCGGCGGTCATAGCGCGGCGTGTCCCAGCACCAGGCGGGATCGAAGCCCGCGCGGCCACGCACCTGCATCTTGGCCAGCTCGGCCACGGCCTGCTGGTAGAGCGCGACTGCCTCAGCCGAATCCGCCCCGTGCTTCAGCACCACGTCGTGCAGGCGCACGTCGCCAAGGTCCTCGCAGATCAGCAGGCCGCTGGCTTCGTCAAAGGCGAGCGGCTCCGGCACCGGTGCGCCACTGGCGAAGAGATGTCTGCCAATCTTCCAGCCTGCTTGCGCCTCGCGCAGACCGGCGGCATCGCCCGGCGGTGGAGCGGCGGCCACCGCCCGTGCCCCGTCCTCGCGGCTCAGGCGGCAGAAACGGCGGAGCGAGCCGTCCGGCAGCAGCGGCGCAAACTGCGTCCGGCCTGTCCATGCGCCGCCGAGCAGACGGAGGGCGGATTCATGAAAATTATCGAACATGATCTATTGAGGAGCTTGCCAACCAGTTGATTTTATGTAATTGACGACTCGAGTGACACGAAGAGAATCTTAACGTATTAGTTTAAAACAACAAGCAGCATGAATATAAAAATATTGCAACATAAAAATATAGTGTCATAATGGGCGGATGCAGCGGGAATTGGCCTGCGCGCCAGACAAGGACGAACAGAATATGAACGAGATAAGCGTCTGGATTGAACATCTGCGGCACCCGCTGGTTTTGGCGGGCTTCGGGCTGTTTATCTTCGCCCTGATCATCAAGCCGTTGTTTCTGAACAGCAAAAAGCTGAACGGAACGGCAGTTGAGCGGCTGCTGCACAAGGCGATGCTGCTGCTTTTCGTGCTTGCGGCGATGGCGGTTGCGGGCGGACTTGCCCTGAGCTGGAAAGCCACGCCTTCCGCCGTGACAAAGCAGCCGGAGCCGTCCACCGCTGCTGGCGGAATGGAGCTATATGAAAAGCGACTGCGAAATCTGGAGCAGCTATTTTTGGCGCGGGAAGCAGAGGCCGTACCTCTTGATGAGCAGGAACGCCGCTTGAATCAGGTAAAGTTAAAGGCTGTGCAGGCGAAGTTAGCTGATGCAAAAAAGAGCTGGGAGAAAGAGCAGAAGCTCCGCAAGGAAACCGATGAGGCCCTTATTTCTTTGAAAGGGCAATTACCGGCTGAGCAATTGAAGAAGGCCAAGGACAGCTTGGCTCAAGGCGACAAAGAAGAGGCTGAAAAAGCCTTTGATGCGGTAGCCGACAAGGAGAGTGCCGCTGTTGCGCTTGCCGCGCACCAGAGTGGCAAGCTGGCTGAAGACCGCTTGGACTACGCCAAGGCTATGCGCCAGTATAAAAAGGCTGTAACGCTGGAAGAGGCCAACCCGGACTATCTGCTGGCGGCCGAGCAGATGGCCCGCACACTGGGAGACTACGGCCATGCCCAAGAATGGATAGAACGGCTGCTACAGCTCGGCGAGAAGAAAGGCAAAGCTGATACAGAGCTTGCTTTTGCCTTGAATGAACTGGCTTTAGTTTACGATGCGCAAGGCCGTTACGCGGAAGCGGAGCCGTTGTACAAGCGTGCACTTGCGATCAGGGAACAAAAGCTCGGTAAAGACCATCCCGATGTGGCAGACACCTTGAACAATCTGGCTTGGCTGTATTACAGGCAGGCCCGCTACGCGGAAGCGGAGCCTCTGTCCAAGCGTGCTCTGGAGATCAGGGAACAAAAGCTCGGTAAAGACCATTCCGATGTGGCAAGCACCTTGAACAATCTGGCTGCGCTGTACGAATCGAATGACCGCTACGCGGAAGCGGAGCCACTGTACAAGCGTGCGCTTGCGATCAGAGAGCAAAAGCTCGGCAAAAACCATCCTGATGTGGCAAACGCCCTGAATAATCTGGCATTGCTGTATTACGATCAGGGCAACTACGCGGAAGCAGAGCCGCTGTACAAGCGTGCGCTTGCGATCAGAGAACAAAAACTCGGCAAAGATCATCCCGATGTGGCGACTGCCCTGCATAATCTGGCCAAGCTGTATAAAGCGCAGGGCCGCTACGAGGAAGCGGAGCCGCTGTATAAGCGTGCGCTTGCGATCAGGGAGCAAAAGCTCGGAAAAGATCATCCATATATGGCGATTACTTTGAACAATCTTGCCTTACTATATTACGATCAGGGCCGCTACGCGGAAGCGGAGCCTCTGTACAAGCGTGCGCTGGAAATCAGAGAACAAGAGTTCGGCAAAGACCATCATGACGTGGCAATCACTCTGAACAATCTGGCGGAACTGTATGAAGCGCAAGAAAAACATGCTGAAGCCGAGCCTCTGTTTCAACGCGCTTTAGCCATCTTCACGGCCAGTTTACCTGCCGGGCATCCGCACATCAAGAAAGTTCAGGAAAACTACGACGCTCTGAAGAAGAAGATGGCGGGCAGGTAGGGGCGTTTCGCGAAACGCCCCTACAGGAATTTTTTGTCATGCAGGCTGTTTGGCATCAACATGCCGTTGCAGCACAGCATTCAATTCAACCTGCCAGCCCTCGCCACGCGCTTTGAAAAACAACGACAGAACTTGTCAGGAGAATAAAAAATGGCACTGGAATTGTGTTTTGCCGAGCGCATTGTCCGCACTCCGGCGGCGGTCAGTTACCGCTTCAGCCGCCCGCCGGGCTTTGCTTTTGCCGCAGGCCAGTACATGCTGCTCTGGCCGGAGCCGGGCGGCAGTTTGGTGCATCCGCTCTCCTTCAGCGACGGGCCGCAGGAGGATTTCCTTGAATTCACCAAGCGGATGACCGGCTCGGCGTATTGCCAGCTCCTTGAGCGGCTGCGTCCCGGCGATGTGGTCACAGCGAAAGGGCCGGTCGGCAGCTTTTCTGCCGAGGGCAGCGGCGGCAGGATAGTTTGCATCGCGGGCGGCATCGGCATCACGCCGATCCGCAGCATCCTGGCTGAGATGGCGCAGCGGCATGACCGCCGCCCTGTCACCTTGATTTACGGCAATCTGGACGAAAACGACATCGCCTTTGCAGCGGAGCTGGCCGGACTGGCCCTGCCGCAGTTCCGCATGGTTCACGTCCTCCAACATCCGGGCGGCAGGCTGCAAGCGCACAGCGGGCTGATCAGCGCGGAAATCATCCGCAGCGAAGTGCCTGACGTGACTGCGGCAATGTTCCTCATTTCCGGCCCGCCGGTGATGGTCAAAGCCGTGGAAGGCCAGCTTGCCGCGCTCGGCATCAGCCCGGAACGGATCAGAACCGACCGTTTTCTCGGCTACAGCTAAGGCACGCGGGGCGGTTCAGCGGGCGGCGTGTCCGTCCGCTGGCAGGATTTTTCCGGCAGGGCAATGTTCACTTCCAAAATTTCGCAGTCATTCTCCCGGTCCAAGGTGATCGAGACATCATCCTGATTGATATCCACATATTTTTTGATCACCGCCAGGATTTCGTCCTGAAGCTGCGGCAGAAAAGAAGGCCGGTTGCGCTGTATTTTGTCTCTGGCGATCAGGATGCTCAAGCGCTCCTTGGCCACTTCCGCCGAGCGCCGGTTGGCATTGAAATAGTCGAACAAGCCCATGTCAGTTGCCCCCGAAGAATTTGCTGAACAGGCTTTTCTTTTTCGGGTCAATGAAGCGCATCTCCACCTCCTTGCCTAAGAACCGGGCGACGCAGTCTTGGTAGGCCATGCCTGCGTCGCTGCTGCGGTTGGCGATCACCGGCACGCCTTGGTTGGAGGCGGTCAGCACCGCTTCAGACTCCGGGATGACCCCCAGCAGCGGGATGGAAAGAATCTCTTGAATATCCTTGACGGACAGCATCTCGCCTTTCTGCACCCGCTCCGGCGAATAGCGGGTGAGAAGCAGATGCTCCTTGATCGGCGGACGGTTCTCCACCACCCGCTTGGTCTTGCTGGCGAGCAGGCCGAGAATGCGGTCGGAATCGCGCACCGAGGAAATTTCCGGGTTGGTCACGACCAGCGCCTCGTCGGCAAAATACATGGCCATGAACGCGCCGTGCTCAATCCCGGCGGGCGAATCGCAGACGATATAATCAAAGCTGTCCGCCAGCTCATTCAGCACCCGTTCCACGCCGTCTATCGTCAGCGACTCTTTGTCTTTGGTCTGCGAGGCAGGCAGAATGCAGAGGTTCTCGGTGCGCTTGTCGCGGATCAAAGCCTGATTAAGCCGGGCTTCTTGATTGATCACATTGACAAAGTCATACACCACCCGCCGCTCGCAGCCCATGACCAAGTCAAGGTTGCGCAGGCCGACATCAAAATCAATGACAACGGTTTTATAGCCCTCTAAGGCCAATCCCATTGCAAAGGCCGCGCTGGTGGTGGTTTTGCCGACACCTCCTTTGCCTGAAGTGACTACAACAATCTTGGTCAAATTCGCTCTCCTTTTTTCAAGACGCTACAACGCGGTAATATGAAGCCTGCCGCCGTGCAGGCGCACCTGCACAGCCTTGGCGCGGAGCTGGGCGGGAAAATCCTCGCTGACGAGATGAATGCCTGCGATGGCCACCAGCTCCGCCTCCAGCTTCTGACAGAAAATGCGGGCGTTCTGCTCGCCGCCGCAGCCGGCAAAGGCCCGGCCCCGCAGCGTGCCATAGACATGAATGCTGCCGGACGCGGCAATTTCCGCGCCAGAACCGACTGAGGCCAGCACAGTCAAATCGCCTTGGCTGACGGTCACGCTCTGGCCAGAGCGCACCGGCTCTGTGATGATTTTGGAACCTTCCGGCGGCGCAGCGACAGGCGGCTTCTGCTCTGCTTCTTCTTCCGGCTCTTCTGCCGCCGCTTGCGCCTTGCCAGTCCGTGCGGCGAGCACCGCCAAATCCAGTGCGGCGGCCCGCTTTTTCAGCCGCTCCGGGCAGCCGGTGATGCCGACCGGAAGCAGCCCTTGCCCGCGCACAAGAGTGATCAGCTCCGCAAGATCAACAGGCTCGTCCTCATCCAATTCCCGCAGACTGAGCACCACTGGGGCGTTGCGGAAAAAATCCGGGGCTTGACGAATCTTGTCAGCAAGCTGCGCCGCCAGCTCGTCCAGCTCATTCCGCCGCAAGGACAGCACCGGAATAGTGAACGCCGCGCCTTTCAGGTCGAAAACAGCTTTGCTGGCATGTGCTGCGGAACTGGACATGGTTTGTTGCTCGTTGCTGAAAAAAATCAGACCACTGTTTTATTTTTGTACGGATTCAGCCGTGCCACGCAGTCCAAGCAGACGACACAGATAACAGCCGCAGTTTCATAGACGATGATGCAAACGCTTTCCAGTCGCGCCCGTGCAGGAACACGACGTTTTTCCTGCATTCACTATAACCGGTTTGACGATTCCGTCCAGCCGGAAAATAAAAAAAGCAGGCCAGTTCTTGCCGGAAAAAAATGGACGACACGGGAAAAGCTCTTTTGGCTGATTTCGTTTTGCGGTAAGATACAGCCAAGACTTTCAGAGAACTACGCACGCTGGGCCAAGAAATATCTATGGAAAACAAAAAGCCAGGAACTGCTGCGCAGCCGGCGGCTGCCAAAGCGGATCCGAATCAGAAAGCAGCACTGAAGCGGACTGTCAAAGATCAGACCGGAGCGAGCAAGCTCAAAATTGGTGAGCTGCTGCAAAAAGCAGGCTATGTCACTGCGGCGGAATTCACCAACGCTCAAGCCATTCACAAAAAAAATGGCGATCGGCTGGGAAAAATTTTCCTCGACAGCGGCATTATTGAAGAAGACACGATTGCCAACTTCCTCAGCAGGCAGCACAACTATTCCTTGGTCAACATCGCTGAGGAGGCTCCGAGTCCCGACGCGCTGAAGATCATGCCGTATGAGGTGGCCAAGAAATATCTGGCTTTCCCGCTCAGGATCGCAGGCGACACCCTTCAGCTCACCATGGCCGAGCCAACGGATTCGCTGGAGGTCGAGGAGCTGCAAAACACCCTCAAATTGGCCCTCAACGTCTGCGTCTCGACCACCAGAAATATTGTCGAGGCCTACCGCACCTACTACAAGATCAGCGATGAGGAATACAAATCCTACTTCGGCGGTCATGAGGAGGAGCAGGTTGAGCAGGTTGAGCAGGTTGAAGACTGGGGCGCGCTGGTGTCTGACGCGGCGGAGGAGTTTGAAATTGAGGACTCCGGCGGCGACGAAGATGACAAGATGGGCGGCCAGTTCTCTGCCAACGACGCGCCGATCATCAAATTAGTGAACGGCATTTTGGTCAAGGCCGTGCAGGATGGGGTCAGCGATATTCACATCGAGCCGTTTGAGAAGACCATGCAGGTGCGCTACCGCAAGGATGGTTCGCTGTTTAAATCCATGAACCTGCCGCTGACGATCAAAAACGCGCTCTCGGCCCGCATGAAAATCCTCGCCGGGCTGAACATCACCGAGCGGCGCGTGCCGCAGGACGGTCGCATCAGCATCCGCATGGGCCGCAACAAAGCGGTGGATTTCCGTGTTTCCACCCTGCCGCTGCTGCATGGAGAGGGCATCGTTCTCCGTATTTTGGACAAAGGCTCGCTCAACGTTGACCTGACCAAGCTCGGTTTTGAGGTGGAGACCTTTGCAGCCCTCAGGCGCTGCCTTGAACGTCCCCAAGGTCTGCTCTTAGTTACTGGGCCGACCGGCTCCGGCAAGACCGTAACGCTCTATTCGGCCCTCAACTCGCTCAACAGCGAGGACATCAAAATCCTCACCGCCGAAGATCCGGTCGAGTTCAACTTCAAGGGCATCAATCAGGTCAACGTCAACGTCGAGGTCGGCATGACCTTCCCTGCCGCCCTGAAGGCCTTCCTCCGCCAGGACCCGGACATCATCATGGTCGGCGAGATCCGCGACATCAGCACCGCTGAGATCGCCATGAAGGCGGCGATGACCGGCCACTTGGTTTTCTCCACCCTGCACACCAACGACGCAGTGGCCACAGTCAGCCGTATGGTGGACATCGGCATTCCCGCCTATATTCTGGCCGGCTCGCTGACCATGGTGCTCGCCCAGCGCTTGGGCCGCCGCCTCTGCGCCAAGTGCAAACAGCCGATCACAGTGGAGCGGAAACGGCTGCTGGAAATCGGCTTCACAGAAGAGCAAATTGACAAGCCCGGCTTCCAACTTTATGGGCCGAAAGGCTGCGCCGTCTGCAACGGACGCGGCTACAAAGGCCGGGTCGGTTTCTTCGAGCTGCTGGAAGTCACCACGGAAGTGGCGCAGGCCATTCAGGCGCAGGTTTCGGAAGAAGAGCTGCGCAAGGTCGCTGTTCAGTCTGGCATGTACACCCTGCGCAATGCGGCGATTTTGAAAGCGATTCAAGGTGTGACCAGTCTTGAGGAAGTGGAAGGCAACACGGTCATTCAGCAGGACACCTTGCCGCCGTATTTAGTCAGCCCGCCAGTGGAGGAATATGAGGATGGCGACATCATCATTCAGGAGGGCAATCAGGACGACCGCAACTTCTACAAGCTGGTGCGCGGCAAGGTGGCAGTGCTCAAGCAGGGCAAAAAAATTGCTGAAATCACTGAACCAGGCGAATATTTCGGTGAGATGGCCTGCATTCTTGAAGAGCCGCGCTATGCTTCGATCATTTCCGTAGGCCGGAGCAAAGTGAAAAAATATCCGGGCGAAAAGCTGCGGGAGCTGCTGGAAAAATACCCGGACATCGCCCGGCATTTCTTCAAAACCTTGGCCAAGCGGCTGCGTAAAACTGATAACATTGTCATCCAGTTGGCGGGCGGCGGTGCGCCGAAACGACCTGGGCCACCAACAGCAGGGCCGCGTACATTGTGAGTAAGATTTCTGCGTATATCATCGCCTGGAACGAGGCGGACAAAATCCGGCAGGCGGTCAGTTCCGTGCTTTGGGCGGACGAAATTGTGTTAGCCGATTCCTTCAGCACGGACGACACCGCCGAGATCGCCGCCGCAATGGGCGCACGGGTGGTGCAAATCGAATTCAAGGGATTTGGCGATCTGCGCAATCGGGCGATGGCCGCCTGCACCCATGATTGGATTTTCTCGTTAGATGCCGACGAGCGCTGCACCCCGGAAGCGCGGGACGATATGCTGACCGCAGTCGCCCAAGCTAACCCCGCAGATGCATACTACATTCCCCGGCGCAATTTTTTTATGGGCCGCTGGATCAAGCATTCTGGTTTTTATCCTGACTACCGCCAGCCGCAGCTTTTCCGCAAGGGTGCCCTGCGTTTCAAAGAAACCGATCCGGTGCATGAGGAATATGAGATTGTCTCTGCCAAACCTGTCGGATATCTTCAGCAGCCAATCTGGCAGTTTCCTTATAAAAATTTGGAAGAGGTGGCCCGCAAGGCCAACCGCTACTCCACCCTTGGCGCGGAAAAACTTCGCCAGCGCGGACGGCGGGCAGGAATGCTCACCGCCCTCAGCCGGGGTCTTTGGTCGTTTTTTCACATGTACATTTTGAAAAAAGGCATCCTTGACGGCTGGCCGGGTTTTGTCATTGCGGTTGGCAATTTTGAAGGCACGTGGTACAAATACGCCAAATTGCACGAGCTGAACGCTGACTGGCAGCCGCCGGAAACGCCGCCCTTGCTGCGGCGGGACACGGACAGCAACTGAGCGGGAAATCAGATGCGGATACGGACGAAGGAAAAGCTGTTGACGGCTTGGCAGTATTCCTTGGCCAAGAGCAGACGCTGCGGTACCGGCAGGTAAAAGTAGATCGGACTTAGCATCAGGATGTGGACGGCATCACGGAGACTCATAATATTCTTCAGCAACTTTGATCGGTTACGTTTTGCAAGAAAAACGTCTGCATGTTCTCAACCCCGACAAGCCTGATCCCTCCTTATCAATGGTATAATTGATTCAGTCAGAAAGTTCAATATTTTTTACTGTCATTTTTTTTGAATTGTTGGTGTATATGGTGTATAAAAACACAGACGACAGGATAATTAACTGATTATTATAATATATATTTGCAATAGTTGTCGTTGCATGAGCCGATGAACATCCTCATGATTGACGACGACCGTAAGCTCTGCCGCCTGGTGGCTGATTATCTGGAGCCGATGGGCTACGTGGTCGAGGCGGCGCACAGCGGCCCGGAAGGCTTGGAGCGGCTCCGGCAGGGCGAGTATCAGGCGGTGATCTTGGACGTGATGCTGCCGCAGATGGACGGCTTTGCCGTGCTGAAAGAGCTGCGCCGTGAATCAGACATCCCGGTGCTGATGCTCACGGCGCGGGGCGAGGAGACCGACCGCATTGTCGGCTTAGAGCTGGGCGCGGACGATTATCTGCCGAAGACCTTTTCCTCGCGCGAGCTGCTGGCCCGGCTGCGGGCTGTCACCCGCCGCTGCCAGCTTGCCGAAAGCCGGAGCGGCGAAGAGACAGCGGAGCCGGTGCTGCGCTTTGCCGGGCTGGACATTGAGCAGGCCTCGCGCACGGTGCGCCTGCATGGGGAACCGCTGCCGCTGACTCCGCTGGAGTATGATCTTTTAGCCGCTTTGGCCAACGCCGCCGGGCGGGTTTTGAGCCGCGACCATCTGCTGGAGGCGGTGTCCGGGCGGAATTACGACGTGTTCGACCGCTCCATTGACGTGCATATTTCCTCGCTGCGGCGCAAGCTGGGCGACACGCCCCGCCAGCCGCGCTACATCCAGACCGTGCGCACCGCAGGCTACATGTTCATCGTCCCGCCGCTGCCGTGAAGGCTGCCCGCTCCCTCTTCGCCAAGATACTTGGCTGGCTTTTTCTCAATCTGCTCCTGCTCGCCGCCGCGCTGGCGGTCTTTTTCGCTGTGCAGCTGAAGATGGACCTGCACGAGTTCTTTGGCCATCAGGGCGCAGACCGCCTCCGCGCCGCCGGAATGCTGCTCGTCCATGATTTGGAGCAATCGCCGCCGGACGAGTGGTCAGAGATTCTTGCCCGGCACGGCCAGATTCACGGCGTGGATTTTCTTCTCCTGCTGCGCGAGGGGCTGGTCTTTTCGCCTGCACAAGAAAAAATCCCGGAAGATGTGCTGGCCAAAGCCAAAGAGGTGCTGCTGCGGCACGGCCCGCCGGACGGTGCCGACTGCGACGGGCCGAAGAAGCCTTCGCCCGGCTGGGGACGGAGGCCGCATCTGATCATGCACACCAGCACGCCCAGCCGTTGGTGGTTCGGCATCCGCGTGCCGATCTACTTGGAAGCCTCGGAGCGGCATCTGCCTGCCCTGCTCATCGCCGCCTCGGATTCCATCACCGGCAACGGCTTTTTCTTCGACCCGCTGCCGTGGATGGTCGTGGCCGCCGCAGTGATTCTCATCTCCGTGCTCTTCTGGCTGCCGCTGATCCGCAGCATCACCAAGCCGCTGGAGCGCATGACCCGCGCCGCCGAGGAGATTGCCAAGGGCAATTTCAACGTCGTCATCCGCGAGCGGCGGGCCGACGAAATCGGGCGGCTGGCCGCGACCATCAGCCACATGACCGCGCGGCTCGCCGCCTTTGTCAAAGGCCAGAAACGCTTTCTCAGCGATGTCTCGCACGAGCTTGGCTCGCCGGTGGCCCGGATTCAGTTCGGCCTCGGCGTGCTGGAACAGCGCCTGGACGGCGCGAACCGCGAGCGGGTGCAGGACGTGATGGAGGATGTTGAGCACATGGCCGCCCTGATCGGCGAGCTGCTGGCCTTCTCGCGGGCGGAGATGAACGCCCAGGCCGTGCGGCTGGAGCGCATTCCCCTGCTGCCGGTGCTTGAGACCGCTGTGCGGCGCGAGGCGGCGGACGCGGCGGTGCAGCTACGGGCCGAGCCGGAGCTGCACGTCATCGCCTCCGCCGAGCTGCTGACGCGGGCGGTGGCCAACCTTCTCCGCAACGCGGTGAAATACGCAGGCCATGCCGGGCCGATCACTGTCGCCGCTGCGGAAAAGAGCGGGCAGGTGGAAATCACGGTCAAGGACTGCGGCCCCGGCGTGGCCGAAGAGCATCTCGACCGCCTCTTTGAGCCGTTTTACCGGCCTGAGCCGTCCCGCGAGAGCGGAACCGGCGGCGTTGGCCTTGGCTTGGCCATCGTCAAAACCTGCGTCGAAAGCTGCGGCGGCTCAGTCGCAGCCAGCAACTGCCAGCCGCAGGGTTTTGCGGTGCGAATACTTTTGAAAACCTGAACGCTGCGGGTTCATTGCCCAGGTTTCGCTTCAGCGCGCCGCACCCGCACCGGGTCGGCTGGCTGCGGCAGCATCTTCACTTCCTCGGACTTCAGCAAATCAAGCGCGACGGCAACGGCCTTCTCTAATTGCGGATCATGCCCTTTGCTCACAGCCGCAGGCTCCTGCTCCACCACGATATCCGGCTCTACGCCCTTGTTTTCCACATCCCATTCGCCCTTCAAGTTGTAAAAGCCGCCGCGCGGCACAGTGAGATAGCCGCCGTCCATCAGAGGAGGCATATCCCAGATGCCAACCAAACCGCCCCAAGTGCGGGTGCCAACCAGCGGGCCGATCTTTTTGGCGCGGAACATATAGGGCAAAAGGTCGCCGCCGGACCCAGACGCGTCATTGATGATCATCACCTTCGGCCCCCAGATGCCTGCGTTCGGCAGCGTGAAGGGCTGATGCTCTCCGGCGGCATTATTGAAAAAGCCGAGCAGTTCACGGCCCAGCAGATCAATAATGTAGTCCGGCACCATGCCGCCGCTGTTGAACCGCTCATCAATAACAGCCCCTTTTTTGTCCTGCTGGGCGAAGTAATAGCGGTTGAACTGACTGTAGCCACCGAAGCCAGTGTTGGGCAGCCAGACATAGGCCAATTTGCCGCCTGATAATTCATCCACTTTCTTCCGGTTAGCCTCCACCCAGCTTTTCAGCCGCAAGCCGAAATCGAAAGAAGTTGGCACCACCGTCACTTCCCGGCTGCCTTTCATCGCCGGTTTGCTGTTCAGGGTCAGCACCGTCTGCTTTCTTGCGGTCTCTTCAAACAGGCTGTAAGGATTCATGGAGCTGGTCAGCTCGACCCCATTCACCGCCAAAAGGAAATCGCCTTCGTGCACATCAATGCCCGGCCCGCTCAAGGGAGCACGCAGTTGGGGATTCCAGTTCTCGCCGGTGTAAATTTTTTTCAGGCGGAACCTGCCCTGCTCCATGCTGAAGTCAACGCCGAGCAGTCCCATAGGCGTGTAACCGGCAAAAGGCAGGTCGCCGCCGCCCGTGAAGGAATGGCCAATGGACGTTTCTCCGCCAAGAATGCCCAGAAGATAGGTCAAATCAGCCCGGTGGCGGATATGCGCCAGCCAAGGCGAATAGACTTTCCATGCCCAGTCCAAATCAAGGCCGTGGACATTGCGCACATAAAAGAAGTCCCGCTCAAAACGCCATGCTTCGCGGAATATCTGCCGCCATTCCTGCTTAGGATCGACATGCGTCAGCATACCCATAATGTTCAGGTTATCTCCGCTCTGCTCTGGAGCACCCTCTGCGTCTGCAACAGTCCAGCTACCGTCCTCTTTTTTGCAAAGAATTTTCTCTTTGTCTGCGGAGACAACATAGTCTTGAATATTTTTCAGCAATACCTCATCCTTCTTTTCTTTCAGGGAAAAACGGTGCAGCTGCTGCTGGAATGGATAAAATTCAAACTGTTTCTTTTCACCTCGCACCTCCTCCAAATAAAAGAGATTGCCTTCGCTTCCTGCGGCAAGCTGGCTATAAGTGCCATCCGGCAAATCAAGGGCGACAATCCGCTGACCTATCCCGTCGAGATCAATCGTGACCTTGACAGCGGCCTTCTTTTTTTCAATCTCGCTCGGTTTCTTCTTCTCCTTGTCCTTCACCGACTCCTTGGCCGCCGGATTTTTCTCGTCCTTCTTCTTTTTTTCTTTTTCCGCGTCGTTTTTGCTGCTGTCCGGCTTGTTCTCCTCATCGCTTTCCGGCAGGAGCGGCGACGGCTCGCCTTTGGCCAGCACCGCCAGATAGATGGCACGGCTCATGGGCCGGTCTTGTGAACTCATATCTAACCAGCCGACATTCAAACCGAGATTCGTGCTGGCGAGGAAGCTGAGATATTTGCCGCTTTGCTCCCAAGCTGGAGAGACGCAGTCGGACATGCCGTCGGTGAGTTGAAAAGATTTGTTCTGTTTCAGTGAATAGAGAAATATCGCCTTATACTGGTTTTTCAGCCGCTTGACATAGGCTATCCATTGAGAATCCGGCGACCAGGACGGGGCGATGACCCGTTCAGGGTGCGTGGAGCCTTCGTTGTCAATCAGGCGGACGTGCTCCGTTTTGAGATCAAGCAGCCAGAGATTGCGGGCGGCATCGCTGAAGCTGATCTGCTGCGAGTCCGGCGACCACACGGGCGTATAAAAGAAGGTCGGCTTATCCAGCTTGATGCTTTTTCTGTTTTTGCCGTATTGATCAGCGATGACCAACTGATATTCACCGCTTTGATCTGAAAACCAGCTGATCTGTTTGCCATCCGGCGACCATGCCGGACTGCGGTCAGCAGCGTCCGAACTGGCGGTCAGGTTGCGGACATCGCCTTTTTTCACCGGGACAGTAAAAATGTCGCCCCGCGCCTCAAAGACCGCCCGTTGCCCTGTCGGCGACACGGCGGCAGTCTCTATCGCATACGTCCGTTCCCAGCGCGGGCGGGCAAACGGGAAATCGCCCTGCACGGTGACTGACAGCTTTACCGCGTTGTCCGCTGCCGGATCAAGCAGATGCAGCCAGCCGCCGTTTTCAAAAATCAGCTTGCCGCCGCCTGCTTCAAGATGCTTGCAGTCAAATTCAGTGAACGATGTGCGCTGACGAACTTTTTTATCCTCCAAACTGTACGACCAGACATTCATTGTGCCATCGCGGTCGGAGAGAAAATAAATGCTGTTGTCTATCCAGACCGGTGTATTGTCGTTCGCACCGTCCCAAGGCAGTTTTTCTACAGCCAGCGTCTCCAGATCAATAATGCGGATCGGATTGTTCTGGCCGCCCCGGTAGTTGCGCCATTCCTCCTCCCACGGCGCGATCTCCTGATAGACCATTTTCTTGCCATCCGGGGAATACTTGCCCTCTGCTGCTCTGGGAACAGGCAGCGGCTCCGGCAGGCCGCCGTCCACACTCACCCGCCAGAATTTGGCATATGCAGTCGGCATACTGTCTCTGCCAGAGGCGAAGAGCACATATTTGCCGTCATTGCTCCAGCCACGCACGGTGTCAGCTCCTGGATGCCACGTCAGCCGCTTCGGCTCGCCGCCTTGCGCAGCAACGACATACACATCAACGTTGCCATCATATTGACCGGAAAAAGCGATCAGGCTGCCATCCGGTGAAAAATGCGGCTCTGTCTCCGCGCCTGCAAAACTGGTCAGGCGACGCGCTGAACCGCCCTCCAAACCGCTCGTCCAGATATCATTGGCATAGACAAAGGCAATTTGGTTGCGGCTCATTGCCGGGTTGCGCAGAAGACGGGTTCCTTCTTCCGCCAAGGCCACCCTGGACAGACAGCAGGCAAGGCAAAGCGCTGCAGCGGCAGAATAATGCAGTCGGACAGACATGGCAATAATCCTCTCGTGTTAAAAAATGACAGCAGACACTATAGCAATTTCGAGCTGCTCATATATCATTTCCTGACGGAAATGATTGAAGCCGAAAACGACCTCAGGTTTGAGGACATGTGCCAGAATTTTCATATAAAATTTTCTCTTCAAACAAGAGATTCCACTCTGCGCGAGACCATTGGCAGGCTGGGGATCAGCAGAAAAAAACTTTTCGCGATTGAGCCGCAGACAAGCGGGAATATCAAAAATACACCCCTTTAATCTCCGTGCCGCCGTCTCCGCGCTCGCCGCTCAGGATCCGTTTTGCCACCTTCCACGCCTCCTTGTGCATGTCGTTGATGCCGATGCCTTGCCAGCCAAAGCCGCAGATGTGGAGGCTGTCGAGCATTTCATGCAATTGATTCCGCCAAGCAAGCAGGGCCGGATAGCCCGCTTCCATCTGCGGGATGCCCCACTTTGGCCGCAGCACCCGGCTGAAGACCGGCGGCTCAGGCAGCTCCATCAGGTGTTTGATGTCCTCATAAGCCCGCGCCACGATTTCCTCATCCGGCAGGTCCAACCGCTCTGGATGCCTGCGCCCACCGACTAAGGTTTCCACCAAAAGATGACCTGCCGGGGCGCGACCGGGGAACATGTGCGAGGAAAAAAGCGTGCCGAGGGCGAAACGCTGTTCCTGCTCCGGGGCAAGATAGCCAAAGCCGAACGGCACCTTGGCCTTGTCAGCGGCAAAGCCCATCGCCACAGTGGCGAGCTTCGCCTCCGGGATGGACTGCATGGGCGGTTCCGGCAAGCCTGCGCCGATCAGCAATTCAAGGCAGCGATTGACCGGCAAAGCGATGATCAGATGCCGGGCGTGCAATTCAAGCTGGCCAGTGCGGATCAGCCAGCCGCTGCCGATCTGTTCAATACTGCGGGCGGCGGTGCGGTACATGATTTCCTGATTGGGAATCAGCTTGGCGGCCATTGCTTGCGGCAGACGGGCCATGCCGGTGCGGAAGCTGGTCATCGCGGGCAGCCCTTTCCGCTTTTTGTTCTTCTTTTCCTTTCTTGCCGCGAGCATTTTGGCGATGCCGCCGCGCACGACCGAGCCGTGTTCCAGCTCCAATTGGCGCAGGCCGGGCATCACGCCGTCTATTTTCAGCCGGGCAATGTCGCCCGCATAGGTGCCGGTGAAAACTGCATCGGCAAAAGGCAGCATCGCTTTGCCGAAACGATGTTCAATCCACTCGGCAACTGTCGGCTCATCCGGCAAAGGCTTTTTCCATAAATCAGCCATGACGCGGAATTTAGCTGGCCAGGACATCAACGGTGCCCGGAGGATTTTCCAAGGGCTTTGCGGAATCAGATTCAGCTTGCCGTCTAAACAAATATAGCGGACGAACTTCGACAGCGGGGCCTTTTCCACTTCATTCGCCAAGCCAGCCTCATGAATCAGCACCCGGCTTTCTAAGCAGTTGTCTAAAAAGCCATGCGGCCCGCCCTCAGCTAGATAGCCTTCCTCCAGATGCGAGCGCACGGCCCCGCCGGGCTGTTCCTCTTTCTCGATCACTAAAAGCGAAATATCCGGCTGTTTATGCTTGAGGAAGGTGGCGGCGGCAAGGCCGGACAAACCGGCTCCGATAATCAGGACATCAACGGATGAATTCATGGCGCGTGGACTGAGCGGAAAGGGGGCGTAAGCTGCATGTTGTTTCCTGAGCGATGCAGCAAAATTTTGAAATACTATAGAATATGGCGCGGTCATCTTCAACCGGAAACCGCTGTGGCGGAGCAGATTCACAGTTTGCGCCGCTTTTTTACAAAGCCTTTACAATTTATGCCGCCGCTGAAAAAATCCCTTAACATGCGCTTGGTACACTGTCCTTGAATGCAGGGAATACTTCCCTGCCACCAACCATCTTCAGGAGAAAAAAATGAAAACAACCATTCGCAAAAAAATAGGCACCGGCATCATGGCAGTTCTGCTCGCAGCAGCACTTATTCCCGCAGCAGCCGAAGCCTGCCGTGGCGGCAGAGGCGGGCGCGGCGGCGGCCACGGCATGGGCATGAACTGCGGCATGAAAGGCGGCGGCGCGGCTTTTGGCATTTGGCAGAATCCGCAGGCTGTGCAGGATTTGGGCCTGAGCGCGGAGCAGGTGAAGAAGCTGAAAGAAGCTGACTTCGCTTCCCGCGAGAAGCAGCTGCCTTTGTTCAACGAGCTGGACAGCCTGCGCCTGAAGATGGATCAGGCCTTCGCCGCCGAGCCGGTGGACGAGAAGGCGGTGATGGAGCTGACCGAGAAGATTTCAGCGGTGAAAGGCAAGCTGGCCGCGCAGCGGACTGAGGAGCGGCTGGCCATGAGCAAAATCCTCACCCCTGAGCAGATGGGCAAAATGCAGTCCATGCGCGGCAAGGGCGGCGGCCAAGGTCAGCCGTGTCCGATGGCCGGGCAAGGAAACGGCGGCCAGCAGCAGAAGTAACAACGAACATCTGGACGTGCCGCAGTTTTCCCGGTATGTTTTCTGTCAGCGGCAGAGAACTGCCGGGAGGTTTTGCTTGTCACTTCAATTTCAGGAGGTATTTTCCAATGAGCATCAAACGTGAATGGACCACCCCAATTGCCGCAGGCGCGTTCCTGCTGCTTGCCGTCACCGGTCTGCTGATGTTTTTCCATGCCGCACCAGAACTGGCTGAAGAAATCCATGAATGGTTCAGCTTGGTCTTTGTGGCTGCGGCCCTGCTGCATGTGACCACCAATTTCGCCTCGTTCAAAAGACATCTCAGCCAGCGGCGGGCGCAGGTGCTGATTGGCATTTTCGCGCTGATTCTGCTGGCCAGCTTTGCGCCTTTGGGTGAGGAAGAAGATGAGGGGCCTCCGTTTGCGGCGCCGGTGCGGATGCTGGCCAAAGCTCCGTTGACCGAGGTTGCGCAGATTGCGAAAAGCAGCCCGGAGCAGCTGATTGCTCATCTGAAAGAAAAAGGCGTGGCAGTGCAGTCTGCCCAGCAGAGCCTGAGCGAGCTGGTCGGTGACGATCTCCGCAAGCAGGTCCATTTCATGCAGGTGATGCTGGAAAAATAGCCAGCCGATTTTTTTAACATCTAAAAGGAGATACGTTGCAATGAGCATCAAACGTGAGTGGACCACCCCGATCACCGCAGGCGCATTTCTGCTGCTTGCCGTCACCGGCGTGTTCATGTTTTTCCATGCCGCGCCCGGCCTTGCCAAAGAGGCGCATGAATGGTTGAGCTGGGGATTTCTGGCAATTGTGGCCGTTCATGTGGCCGTGAATTTTTCCGCCTTCAAAAAATACATCCTCCAGCGCAAGGGCATGGTTCTGCTCGGCGCGTTTGTCCTCATCCTGATAGTCTGCTTCTCACCGTTGAGCGGCAGCGGCGAGCCTCCTTTTGCCACACCAATCCGGGCCTTGGCCAAGGCTCCGCTGACCGTTGTGGCCCAAGTCGCGGAAAGCAGCCCGGAGCAGGTGATGGAGCGGCTGAAAAAAGAGGGCCTTGCCGTGCAGTCAGCCCAGCAGAACATCAGCGAATTGGTCGGTGATGACTGGCACAAGCAGATGCGTTTCTTGAAAATGCTGATAGACAAGTAACCGAGCCGTCAAACTCTGACCTGAGCGATGCGCCATGAAAACAGCTCCGAAGCCGCAGCCAGCCATTGATCCGGCCCTGCTTCTTGATCCGCCCCGCAGACGACGCGGCTTCGGCTGCTTGTTCTGGCTGCTCATCCTTGGCGGTCTGGCCGCTGGCGGCTATTATTTTTATGCCGCACGGCAGAAGCAGGCGGGCCAGTCTGCCGCGCCGCAAATTGAATACAAAACTGAGAAAGCCAGCATCGGCGATGTGGTGGTGGCCGTCACCGCCACCGGCGCGCTCCAGCCGACCAATCAGGTGGATGTGGGCAGCGAGCTGTCCGGCAATGTCGAGGCGGTGCTGGTGGATTACAACGACCAGGTCAAGGCCGGACAGGTGCTGGCCAAGCTGGATGTGTCCAAGCTCAAAGCCCAAGTTGAGCAGACGCAGGCCTCCTTGGCGGCAGCAAAAGCCAAGGTGCTGACTGCCGAGGCCACGATTCAGGAGACCGCGAGCAAGCTCGGCCAGCTCAGAAAAATGTGGGAACTGAGCGGCGGCAAAACGCCGTCGCAGTTTGATCTTGACGCGGCGGCAGCGGCGGCGGCGCGGGCTAAGGCGGAGAAAGCCAGTGCGGAAGCGGGCGTGGCCGAGGTGCAGGCCAAGCTGAACATGACCCAGACTGACTTAGGCAAGGCGGAAATTCTCTCGCCGGTCAACGGGATAGTCCTCGCCCGGAGCATTGAGCCGGGCCAGACTGTGGCCGCCTCCTTTTCCGCGCCGGTGCTGTTCAAGCTGGCTGAAGACTTGACCAAAATGGAATTGCAGGTGGATGTGGACGAGGCGGACATCGGCCAGGTCAAGGAAGGGCAGCAGGCGAAATTCACGGTTGATGCCTACCCGGAGCGCAAATTTTCTGCCGTGATCCGACAGGTGCGCTTCGCCTCCACGGTCAACAATGGGGTTGTCACCTATAAAACCGTGCTGATGGTGGACAACAGCGACCTCGCGCTGCGGCCCGGCATGACCGCCACCGCCGAAATTGCCGTGCAGAAAGCCGAGAACGCCCTGATTGTGCCGACAGCGGCTCTGCGCTTCAGTCCGCAGGCGCAGGACAAGGGGGAACAGAAAAAAGGCTCGTTCCTTGACTCGCTTATGATCAGGCCGCGATTCTCTGGCGGCGGCAAACGCCCGGCCAAGCCGGATGGCAAAGGCCCGCAGCAGGTCTGGACGCTGGGCCGCGACGGCCAGCCGCAGGCAGTGCCGGTCAAAACTGGTCTCAGCGACGGCAGCAGCACCCAAATTCTGGAAGGGGAGCTGAAAGAGGGCGACGCGGTCATCACCGCCGCCGTTGCCGATGGCAAAGGTAAAGGGCGATGAGCGCGGAGGCAGCAGCCAGCCCGCAGCCGCTGATCCGGCTGCGCGGCATCACCAAGGCCTACGGCAGCGGCGATGCCCTGACCTACGCCCTGCACGGGGTTGATCTCGACATCGCCAAAGGGGATTTTGTCTCGATCATGGGGCCGAGCGGGTCCGGCAAATCCACCTGCATGAACATCCTCGGCTGCTTGGATACGCCCACCTCCGGCCAGTATTTTTTTGGCGATGTCGAAGTCAGCCGGATGAGCCGGAAAGAGCTGGCCGCGCTGCGCCGCTATTATCTCGGCTTTGTCTTCCAAGGCTTCAACCTGCTCAACCGCACTTCAGCATTGGAAAATGTCGAGCTGCCGCTGATGTACCGGGGCACTCCGGCCCGCAAGCGACGGCTGCTCGCCCGTCACGCCCTGAAAATCGTCGGGCTGGAAGGCCGCGAGTCGCACACGCCGGGCGAGCTGTCCGGCGGCCAGCAGCAGCGGGTGGCCATTGCCCGCGCCATTGTCACCAGCCCGGCAGTGCTTTTCGCCGACGAGCCGACCGGCAACCTTGACACCGCCCGCAGTCACGAGATCATGGAGCTGCTGGTCGGCTTGAATCAGGAAAAAAACATCACCATCGTCATGGTCACGCACGAGCCGGACATGGCCGAATATACCAAGCGGATCGTCCGCTTTGTGGACGGGCATGTGGCGGAAGAGTAGGGGCAGGGGCGTTGTTTCGCGGTGTAGGGGCGGTTCGCGAACTGCCCCTACGGTGGAATGTAAATTTGCGGAGGTCTGAACCATGCTCTTCAACACCATCCTGCTCGCCCTGCGCGACATCCGGCGCAACGTGCTGCGCTCGTTCCTCACCATTCTCGGCATCATCATCGGCGTGGCGGCGGTCATCACCTTGGTCACGGTCGGCAACGGCAGCACAGCGCGGATTGCGGGTCAAATCGCCAGCATGGGCACCAATGTCCTCATGATTCAGCCGGGCCAGCACCGGGGGCCGGGAGCAGATTCCGCCGCGCCTAACTTCACCCTCGCCGACGTGCAGGCCCTCCGCCGGGAAATCAGTTTGGTGAAGGCCGTGGCACCGTCTGTTTCATCCAATTCCACTGCCGTGGCCGGTAATCGCAACTGGTCAACCAGCATCACCGGCAGCACCAATGCCTTCTTCGCCGTCCGCAACTGGGCGGTTGCAAGCGGCAGAACGTTTGAGCCGGTCGAACTGTCGGCTGGCAAGGCGGTCTGCATCATCGGCCAAACCGTGCGCAAAAATCTCTTCCAAGAAGAAGATCCGCTGGACCGGAACATTCGGCTGGGCAAAGTTTCCTGCCGGGTGATCGGCCTGCTGCAAGAAAAAGGGCAATCGAGCATGGGCCGCGATCAGGACGACCTGATTGTCATGCCCTTGCTGGCTGTGCAGCGGCGGTTCACTGGCAAACGCGAGATAACGCTGGTTCAGCTTGCCGTGGAGGATGGTGGCTCGACCACGCAAGTTTCTGCAGATGTGACCAATCTGCTGCGCAAGCGCAGGCGGCTGGGGGAAAATGAGGAGGACAACTTCAGCATCCGCGACACCAAAGAGCTGGCCGAGATGCTCACCGGCACCACCAAAACCATGACCGCCCTGCTCAGTTCGGTGGCCGCTGTCAGCCTCTTGGTCGGCGGCATCGGCATCATGAACATCATGCTGGTCTCGGTCACCGAGCGCACCCGCGAGATCGGCATCCGCCTCGCCATCGGCGCGTTCGAGCACGAGGTGATGCTGCAATTTCTCACCGAATCCGTGGTGCTTTCATCGCTCGGCGGCATCATCGGCATCATCCTCGCCTTGGCCTCATCCTATGGCCTCAGCGGCGTGCTGGACATCCCCTTCCTCCCAGATGCAAATATTGTCCTCATTGCCTTCCTCTTCTCCGCTGCGGTCGGGGTGATTTTCGGCTATTTTCCGGCCTTGAAAGCCGCCCGGTTGGATCCGATTGATGCCTTGCGGCATGAATAGCTGCGTCTTGCTTTTTCAAGCAAAGAAAATTATAATTTTATTAGAGGCATATTGACGGGCGGATTTTACGCGGCCCGGAGCTGGTTTTCACTTCTCCAACCGAAGAATATGATGAAGAAAATATTTGCCCGCCCTGTAGATTTCAGCAAAGTTGAGACGCTGGTGTACCACCTGCCGGACGGCCCGTCGTTCTCTATGGAAATGAACGATGTGGCCGAGATGTTCAACTTTGACATGGAGTTTGGCGATATTTGCGACACCTCGGACATTGACGGCGTGCTCCATTTTTTTCCGAAAGGAAACGCCTGATGCCCTTTTCTCCGTTCTCCTCCCGCCGCTGAGGTCGTTGACATGTCCGTCTTTCCGCCGTTAGACCTCAGCGGCGACCACCACATTCACACCAAATTCTGCAATCACGCCTCCGGGGAAATGGAGGAATATGTGCAGGCCGCAGTCAGCAAAGGCTTGCGGACGATGACCTTTTTGGAGCATCTGGAATGCGGTTTGCTGTATGAGCAGCAGATTTGGCTGACACCGGAATTGTTCCGCCTGTATTTTGCGGAAGGACTTCGGCTGCGGAAAAAATATGCCGGACAGATTGCGGTCAGACTGGGTGTGGAAATCGGCTGGAACGCCTTCGCCGCCGAGGAGCTGCTGGCGGTGTTGGAGAGTTTTCCTTTTGAGCATCGCGGCTTGTCCTGTCATTTTTATTTTGACGGCAGCCGCCATCTGAATTTGTTGAGCAGCAAACGCGAGCATATTGACGCACTGGCGGCCATCGGCCCTGAACCAGTGCTGGATGCCTATTTTGCCAGCCTGATTGAGGCCTGCGCCGCAATCCCCTGCGACAAGCTCTGCCATCTTGATGCCGCTCTCCGCCATCTGCCGCCGTTCCGTCTCACGGCCCGCCACCACAAACTGATCAGCGAGCTGCTGCAACTCATGCTGAAAAAAAACATCGCCTTGGAAGTCAATACCTCTGGCTATGAAGTCCGCCCGCAGCCGTATCCGGTCTTGGATATCATCTGGCAGGCGGCGGACCTGGGCATTCCCCTGATTCCCGGTTCCGATGCGCATCATCCCCGGCAGGTAGGGCGTTATTTTGAGCTGCTGGCAGGCAAGTAAGTTCAGCCGCCCGGCTGCCAGCGTTTCAACGCGGCGGCAATCTGATTTTTGTCAATCGGCTTAGTCAGATAGTCGTCCATGCCTGCGGCAAAGCATTTTTCCTGATCGCCGCTCATGGCGTTGGCGGTCATCGCGATGATCAGGCGGTGCCTGCCATGCAGCTGGCGACGCAGCCGCTCAGTCATGCTCACCTCCAGCTTGCTGGCGGATTCCTTGTCAACGGCTTCGCCCCGCTCGCAATGCCGGATGATCCGGGTCAGGCTGTAGCCGTCCAAACGCGGCATCTGCACATCAGAGAGAATCAGGTCGAAGCGGTCGTCTTCCAGCAGCACATGCAGGGCCTCCACGCCATCCACGGCCTCAGTCACTTGGTGGTTGAATTTCTCCAGCACCACCCGGAGCAGGAAGCGGTTGGCCGGATTGTCCTCCACCAGCAGGATGCGCATCGGCTGGAGACGGACATCATCCAGCAGCGCGGCTGCGCTTTTTTTCTGCTGCGGCTCCTCAGCAGCGAGGCCAAAGACGACGATGAAGCTGAACATCGCCCCCTTGCCCTCTTCGCTTTCCACCCAGATTCTGCCGTCCATCAGCTCGCAAAGCTGGCGGCAGATAGCCAAGCCGAGGCCGGTGCCGCCGAATTTGCGCGAGACCGAACTGTCCGCCTGCGAAAAGGCGCTGAAAACCGTGCCGATTTTATCCGCCGGAATGCCGATGCCCCGGTCTGTCACCGAGACCCGCGCAGACACGCTCTCCGGCCCAGCTTTCTCCAAGGTGGCGGCGACGCGGATCGGCCCTCGTTCTGAGAATTTGATTGCGTTGCTGAGGAGATTGAGGATGATCTGGCGGAAGCGGAGGCTGTCGCCCTCGACCGCTCTGGGCAAATCCGGCGAGATTGCCGTGATGATCTCCAGCCCCTTTGCCTGCGAAAGCACCGAGACCGTGCGCACCGCCGCCTCCACCGCCTCAGCAAGGATGAAAGGATGCTCGTCCAGCTCCATCTGCCCTGCTTCGATCTTGGAAAAATCAAGGATGTCGTTGATCAACGAGAGCAGCGAGTCTGCCGAGAGCTTGACCGTCTCCAAATAGCTGCGCTGCTGCGGATCAGCCGCCTTTTCCAAGGCCAGATCGGTCATGCCCATGATCGCGCTCATCGGCGTACGGATTTCATGGCTCATGTTGGCGAGAAAAACCGACTTGGACTGCGAGGCCGCCTCCGCCTTCAGCCGCGCATTTTGCAGCTGCTGCCGCATCCGCAGCAGCTCAATCTGCGTGCCGATACGGGCGCGGACAATCTCCAGCTTGAAGGGCTTGGTGATGAAATCCACCGCGCCTGCGTCCAAACCTTGCAGCTCGTCGCTTTCTTTATCCAGTGCGCTGAGGAAAATCACCGGAATATGCTTGCTGCGGCTGTCAGCCTTCAGGCGGCGGCAGACCTCGTAGCCGTCCAAGCCCGGCATCATGATGTCCAGCAGGATCAGATCCGGCTGCGGCTCCTGCATGGCCAGCTCCAGCCCCTGCGCCCCGCTGGTGGCAACCTTGATCTTGTATTCCGGCGACATGGCCTCGCCAAGCAGCATCAGGTTGTCGATGATGTCGTCGACTATGAGGAGGGTGTATTTCTTTTCGCTCATACATTCCACAGCCGGAGTCATTCGGCGCATAGGGGAGACTGGTTCAGGGGCCGACTGTCATAAATGAAAACACAGGCCGCCGTATCTGTCTATCGCATATTGTGATTTTTGGCAATATCTTTCCATCATAGACACAACGTGGCGCAGCCATTTTTATTTTGCCAGGTACTCCTCGGCCCGGCGGACGATGAACTCCTGCCAGGACGGATCGTTGAAGGCGTGGGCGATGGTGAAGATGTCCTTGTCGCCCCGGCCTGACATGTTGATGATAATTGCCTGCTCAGGCGACATCTGCGGTGCCTCTTTGATCGCCTGGGCAAAGGCGTGGGAGGACTCCAGTGCCGGAATGATGCCCTCAGTTTTCATGGTCAACTGGAGAGCCGCCAGCACTTCATCATCCGTGGCCGCCTCAAAGCGCACCCGGCCTTTCTCGCCCAGATCAGCGAGTATCGGCGAAATGCCGACATAATCCAGCCCGGCGGAAATGGAATGCGTGTCGAGCATCTGGCCGTCGCTGTCTTGCAGGAACTTGGTTTTGTAGCCCTGCGCAATGCCTGCGGCAGCCCGCTCGCTCAACATGCGGGAAGCGTGCTTGCCCGTGTCGAGTCCTTTGCCGCCAGCTTCCACGCCGACTAATTCAACCTCTGGCTGATCAAGGAATCCCTGGAAGATGCCCATCGCGTTCGAGCCGCCGCCGACGCAGGCATAAACTCGGTCAGGCATCGCGCCGTATTGCTCCACGATCTGCCGCTTTGCCTCCTGGCCGATAATGGATTGAAACCACGCCACCATTTCCGGGAAGGGATGCGGCCCGCAGGCTGTGCCGAGCACGTAATGCGTCGTGTCCATGCTCGTCACCCAGTCGCGGAACGCCTCGTTGATCGCGTCTTTCAGGGTGCGCGAGCCGTCTTTCACCGGCACCACAGTCGCGCCGAGCTTTTCCATCCAGAAGACGTTGGGCCTTTGCCGCGCAACATCCTCTTCGCCCATGTAAATCGTGCAGGCAAAACCGAAGCGGGCGGCCATCGTTGCTGTGGCCACGCCATGCTGCCCTGCGCCGGTCTCAGCGATGACCCGTTTCTTGCCCATGCGCTTGACCAGCAAGCCTTGCCCCATGACGTTGTTGGCCTTGTGTGCGCCGGTGTGGTTGAGATCTTCGCGCTTGATGTAAATCCGTGCCCCGCCGAGCTGTTTGGAGAGATTCGCCGCATAAGTCAGCGGCGTGGGCCTGCCGGAATAGTTGGCCATCAGGTCAACATATTCTTGCCAAAAGCTGGCATCAGCCCGCGCCGCCTCATACGCCGCGTTCAGCTCGACAAAGGTTTGATGCAGCACTTCCGGGATGAACGCCCCGCCCCATTGTCCGAAGTATCCTTTTTTCATGGTGTGTTGTTGTTGAAAGTCTTGATGAATTCGGCCTCAAACATGTCAATCAGCTCAATGATGCTCATGACTGTTCCGGGTATCACTTCTGTTTCGCTGCCTGCATGAATGTGATGCGGAAAATTCGTCAGATCAGGAAAATGTCATACATCGCGCTCCATTCAAAGAAATCGGCATCATCGCCAAGCTCTCCGTGTTGAAAACGTTCATAGAACAGCTTTGACGGCATCTGATGCCGCTGCTCGAAAGAATCTAAAATTTCCCGGTATTCCTTCAGCTCGCGATTCGCTTTGCCGCGTTCCAGATCAATCAGCTTGTCAAGCACTCAATCTGCCATTGCAGAATGATAATCCTGCTGATACACCTCCCGCAGGATATGAATTCTGCTCAGTGTTTCAGTCTGCACTGCCATAGGTTTTTCCTCCTTGCTTAGGCGTATTCGTCACTGTGACCGCCGCATCCGCCGCTTAAACCGCCTTGGTTCACGCTTGAAACGAGGCAATTCACGCTTTAATCATCGTGATTCACTCTTCAATCAAGGCGTTTCACGCTTCAACCGGCTCATTTTAAGCGTGAAGCAGGACGATTTACATTTAAACCGAGGCATATCACGCTTCATTCATCGTGATTCACGCTTAAAACGGGATGATTGAAGTGTGAATCGTCCCGCTTAAAGCGTGATATGCGACGATTCAAGCGTAAAACGTGGCAAACGAAGTGAGACATTTACCCGCTTTATCTTTATACCTGCACCGTGATTGTTCTGCTTCTCCAATCCACATTCAGGACTTGATATTACTCCGTCTTGGATTCCTTTTCCTGAGAAATAATCCGACTACTGGCACAAGAATAGTTGCCCATAGCCACTGATAATTATCTTTTATGAACGTTAATATATTTTGTAACGTGTCTTCTTTTGCGATGATTTTTTTATCAGAAGTATAAATTATTTGCGGAAGCACCTCTTTTCCTACATTTAGAATAATTGATATCGTCAGATGCAACTCATGCACTCCAGATAATTTTGGCTTAACTTCCCATTTCCACTCAATAACATCATCTTTTAGTGAAAATTGAACTTCAGGTGTTGTTCTGCTTACATCAAAATCTAACCCTGATAATGAAGCGGATAATTTATTGGTTACTATAACTTTTTCATCCAAATCTTTTAATTTTTCTCTAACATATTTTTTATACTCTTCTATTTCTTTCTTCGCATCAATAGAAACACGAACAAGTGCAGAGCTTTTGCTTTCTATTTTTTCTGGAAAATCAACTGAGATACTCTGCAAATGAAGATCGTTGCCAAGAAGTTCGCTTATCGTTATTGCTTTCTCTATTTCTACACTTACAGTTGGCGCATCAATAACTATTGCATCTTTAGGGTCAAGTAATTTTAAAGAAACTCTTATGATTTTATCAAAAGGAATGACTGTTCCTGTGATTACCGCGTCAACCCCGGTAATATTTCCCAATTTTCTCAGTGTTGCCGGATCAATCAGGCCGGTTGCCGCGAGCTTATTCTCCTTGATAATGCTCTTCAGCCGGGTTCTGTCAATCACCCTGAATCCTTTACTGGAACCAGCCAGCGCAACGGAAAATTCTTCCGCGATAAATTGATCAAGCTGCGTCACATTGCCTTCAAGATCAGTGAAATCCACCACCGCCACTGTCTTCTTGCCTTTATCAGCAATCTTCTGCGCCATTTTCGCGGAAAGCTCCTCAATCTCCTTCTCATAGCCCCACGCCGAAGACACCAGCATGGAAAGAAACATCGCCGCGCCGCAAACCGAAAGAGTTCTCTTATTCATGGCAATATCATCCAGTGTATTGATTTTAGAAAAATATGCTTCTATGAGTTACGCAGGTGCATAAAGGTTTGCTTCCTTCGACAGGCTCATGAACCACCCTTCAGCATCATTTCACAGGAGTTTTATGCAAACAACCCCTTTGAGCCGGTCAAAAGCTCACAAATCCGCGCCCAAGGTGATGTGCAGACGGACAGAGAAGCCGCCTTCCGAGACAGGATCGGCCAGATCAAGGCGGATCTGGCCAAAGGGCAGGCTCATGCGGCCGCCGATGCCGATGCCCTGCTGGAGGCGGGCATCGATGTTGTCGTAGGCGTTGCCCAGATCGTAAAAGACAGCGGCACTCCAGAGCGGCGAGAGCTTGCGTTCCAGCTCAATGCTGCCTTCGGTGAGATACTGCCCGCCGACAACGCGGCCTGAATTGTCCTGCGGGCCGAGCGACTTGTAGGCATAGCCGCGCACGGACTGATCGCCGCCCGCGTAGAAGCGCAGCGACGGCGGCAGCTCGTTGATCGAGTCCATCATCGTCGCCCCGAAACTGCCCCTGCCGATCAGCCGCCAGTTCTCGAAGGGGCTGAAGATGGCCTTGCCGCCGACGCGGAACTGGACAAAGCTGGTGCTGCCCAAGTACGGCGCCTGCGCGGCCCGGACGCTGCCGCCGACGCGGATGCCGTGCTCGGTGTTGACGCGGTTCTCGGCAAAGATGAGGGTGAGGAAAGCGTTGGGCATCAGCAGCCAGGTGCTGTCCTCCTCGTGGCCGCCGATGGTGTAGGCCTCGTGCAGATACTCCAGCCCCGCGCCGAACTGGTATTTCGGGGCGTTGTGCTTGAGCGTCGCGCCGAGCGTGTACTGGCTGATCTCGGTGTTCTGCCAGCTCTCCTCCGAATAGAGGGTGTCAAAGCTGAGGGTGTCGTAGCGCAGGTCGAGAAGGGGCAGGGGTATCTCGTAGCCGCCAGCGGCTTTACTGCCTTTCTCAGCCAGCTGGACGTTGAACGAGGGCTTGTGTCCAAGCCTGTTGATCATCCGGTTCTTCCAGCCGATGTTGCCCCGCGCGCCGGTGTCGGTGCCGTAGCCCAAGCCGAAGCTGTAGCGGTTCTTCGGGGCAGGGGAGAGATGCAGCTCAACCGGCACCTGCTCCTGCGCCGCCTCGGCGGCCGGCAGCTTCGGTTCAACTGTCACCTGACTGAAGTAGCCCGTGGCGTAGAGGTCGCTTTGCAGCCGGTTGAGCGCGTTCAGAGAATAGACCTCGCCGGGCTGGTAGGGGACATAGCGTTGCAGCAGCTCCGGCTTGAGGACATAGTTAGCGCTGAAGGTCTCGCCAAAGACGTGCAGCGGCCCAGTGTCCAAGCGCAGGAGGACAGCCGCCTTGCCTGCTTTGGCCCGCACCTCAACCCGGCTTTCACTGAACTTGGCGCGGATGTAGCCTGCGGTGAAGGCCTTGGCCAGGATGCTCTTCTTGCCCTTCTCGTAGTCCGCGTCGTTGAGCTGTGATCCGGGCTGGAGCGGGAAGCCTGCTTGCAGGTTCTTCAGAGCCTCATGCTCCTTGCCCGGCCCGGCGACATCGATGCGCAGACTGTCCACGTGCACCGGCGGCCCGGCATCGACCTCATACACCGCCTGCCAGCCTTGGCCGCGCTTCTCCAGCAGGCCATGCCCCTTGTTGTTATTGACCTTGGCGACGTAATAGCCGAAGGGCATGAGGGCCTTGGCGATTTGCTCAGGAGCTTTCTTGTGCAGCCGCCGGAGCTGACCCGCACTGAGCTGTGCGGCCTCCTGCTGCTGGGCAATGGAGAGGCTGGCGAGAATGTTCTTATGCAGCTCGCCGTCAACACCCCGGACGATGACTGTGACCGGGGCGGCGAAGGCGGCGGCAGGCAGGAGCAGGAGGAAGAGCAGCCAGAGATGTCGGAAGAATGCAGCCATGCGGCGTGGAGCGGTGACAGCTTTTACTGCGCCTTGGTCAGCGAGCGGAGGAACGCAGCGTCATGCTCCATTGTAAAACATTTCAGCAGGTCGATGTCAATATTCTGCTTGGTCCGCAGCGGCGGGCGGTACTGCTTCACCAAGAGCGAGACGCGCTCGTACTCCTCCGGCGAGGCGGTGCCGCGCTCGACGATGCCGCCGGAAATCGCCCGGACGTCCTTCAGGTCATAGCCTTTCTTGCTGAAGTACCAGTAGAAGCAGTTCGCCTTGGCGAAATCTATCAGCTCGGCGCGAAGGGCGGGCGGCGGCTGCTCCGCAGCATGGACGCAGGCGCTGAGGAGAACGGCTGCGCAGAAACTCAGCAGGCATGTTCTCACTGCGCGCTTCCCTGTGGCACTGCTGCCTGAGCTGCCGTCTGCGTCTGTTCCGCCTTGTCAGCCTCGGCTTCCCAGAAAAGCACTTTGTTCGCGACCTCATCATAACCATGCCACAAGCAGGCGGTGCCGTCCCACAGATCGGCATGACCAGTGGCATCAGCCCAGCCTTTCACTTCAAAGACGATGATGCCCTTGCGGCCAGCTATCTTTTGCAGGTGCTCCTCAGGCAGGTATTCCTCCGGCTTGCCGTACCGCGTCGTCAGGTGCTTGACCAGCATCTTCACCCTGAAGATGTACCATTTTCCGTCTGCGCCGGAGGAAACCTGTGCCTGCACTTTGCCTTTTGGCCATTCCTCTTTGAAGAAAGGTATCTCATACTCCTTGCCAGAGGCATTCAGCGCAGCGGATATTCTTGAGGAACAGGCGTTGCTGAACACGCCGATCTGGTAATTGTACAACACCTTGCCGCCGATGGCTTGAAAAACTTCTCCGGCAGGTTTAGCAGGGAAATTCGCTTTTAAAATATCCCACTTTGGCAGTTTCATGATCTTGTCGATTTAAATGGATTAAAATCATCATCTATTTGCGCAAACCGTTCAATTCATACGCTGACAAACCTGTTGCTTTTTCGATAACATCCAAAGCAATCCCCTGTTTCAGCAGCACGATGGCGATCTCCCTTTTCTGAATCTCAAGTTTTTCCTGCTGCAACTCCTCTTGGTGAAACTCATCAATAGACACTATATCGAATTTTAGGTTGCAATATTTTAAAATTTATGTTACTTGTTGTTTTGCTTTGTTAATTTAAAATTTAAGCCCCGAAAAAGGCAAACTGGCGAAGAGGACATAAAAATGACAAATTACACGGAACTTTCTGGGAAACCTAATGAATTCATTGCAATGACAGGATTGTCTGTTGAAGAGTTTAATTCTCTTCTTTTTTATTTCAAAAAAGCTGAATGTGAAAGCAAATTTACAATTGCAGGAAAAGAAAGGAGAAATAAACATGCTGTTTACAGCAATTCTCCAATAAAATTCTCTGCTGACAGGCTTCTTTTTATTTTAATATATATGAAGCAGTATATGACACAGGCGGCAATCGGTCAACTTTTTGGAATAAGTCAGCCAAAGGCTAATATGTTTATACATTATTTGACACCTTTATTGTCCGCAGCTCTGAATGAATCCGGCTCTTCTCCATGCAGAAACATGGAAAATATAAATGAATATGAAGCTGATGTTTATTGTCATGACGGAACGGAACGGCATATAAACCGACCAAAAGACAGCGGACGGCAGAAAGAATATTACAGCGGTAAAAAAAGACCTTTTCAGTCAAAAACAATATAATTGCAAACTCTTCGTGCATGGTAATTTTTTTAACATTTACAGCATCTGGAAAAAATCATGACAAAAAAATATCAGATGAAGCAGGATACGTCCTTCCGAAAGGAAGCTGCCTGCTGCAAGATGCCGGTTTTCAAGGTTTTTCTATTGAAGATGTTTTTATTTTTCAGCCAATGAAAAAGAAACCATGAGTAGATTTAACTTACTATGAAAAGGAAATGAATAAAAATGTTTCAAAAATAAGAGTCAGAATAGAGCATGTTGTAAGTGGAATTAAGAGATGCAGGATTGTTAAAGATAAATTTAGAAACTGGCTGCGCTGGTTTGCTGACACAGTCATGGAGATTGCTTGCGCACTGCACAATTTCAGATTAAGATTCAGACCTTGGCAAAAAGTCAATGCCGATTGCTTGAAAAAATCGATATAGTGTCTATCGTTCGACTCCGCCGCCCTGAGCCGCACCAAAACGGACAGGAAAGATGCCCGCCTCTCCGGGAGCCGCCTCCGCTTGAAACTGCGGAACTCCGAGCTGTTGTCACCCGCCGCGACGCGCTGGAGCGCATGAGGACGCAGGAAATGAACAGACTGCATGTCTCCTGCGCTGAAGTCCGCACAGACATTGAACGGCATCTCGCTTTTCTTGAGCGGGAGATCAAGGACATAGACTCGGAAATCCGGCAGAAAACCGACGGTGGCATCCATTTGAAAAAACAGCGGGAGCTGCTGGACAGCATCCCGAGCCTCGGCGTGAAGACCATCCCTGTCCTGCTCTCTTTCTTCAGCGGCAGACGCTTCCGCAGCTCCCGGCAGGCGGCGGCTTACGCAGGCAGGGCTTGACCCGCGTCAGCGCGGGTCCGGCAGCAGCGTCCGCAGAAAGCCGGGAATCTCGAAAATGGGCCATTCTTTTCTCCGCAAGGCTCTTCACATGCCCGCGATGGTCGCGGTCATAAGAACAGAATGGGGCAAGGCGTTCAAAGCCCGCCTCGCCGCGAACGGAAAACCGCCGATGGTCATAATCTGCGCCATGATGCGCAGAGCTTCGTTCATGTCGCTGTCGGTGTCCTCAAATCAGGCAAAATGTTTGATCCGGCCCTTCATGGAGCTTGACGCGGACAACAGTATCTATCCTATGCAAGCGGACAGCGGTCAGCCCTCCGTTTTGCTTACTCCTCGCCGCTGCAATCTTGACGATAAGGATTGATGGTCAACACCGGGCAGCAGGCCGTCTTCACCACCTTGTCGGCCACGCTGCCGAACATAATCCGCTCAAGGCCTTTGTAGCCGTGGGTGCCCATGACGATCAAATTGCCGCGCACTTCTTTGGCGTAATTCAGTATTTCCTCGGCAACGTCGCCGTTCAGCACCCGGCTGTGCAGGGCGGAGACTCCGGCGGCGGCAGCCTGCTCGCGGCAGCTTTCTGCAAACTCCTCCATTTTCTGCTGGGCTGATTCCAGCAAATCTTTGCTCAGATTGGGCAGATTGAGCGGCGGGACAAAGAAGCCGGAATAGTCCTCGAAATTCTGCACCACAAAGACCAGATGCAGCTCCGCGCCGAATTTGCCTGCCACATAGGCGGCTGAATCAGCGATCATTTTGGCGTTGTCAGAAAAATCTATCGGCGTGATGACGGTTGTAATGTTCTGCATGAATTCCTCTCGTTGTTATGAACACGCGCTTGTCCGCTGGCTGGCCTGCGGAACACAATGGTGACATAATTATTGCCTTTTGTTGTTTTCCGCAAGAGCGTTCTTGCGCTGCATCCACAAAATCACTGCCACCCGAACCGACGGCGGTACCAGCTTTTCATAAGCTGGGTCAGGCCCATATATCCCATGAGGATAAGCGGCAGGAAGACAAAGTACAGCGGCGGCAGGCTTTGCAGCTTGAAATAGTGGGCGAGCGGCCCCATAGGGAGAAAGATGCCTATAGCCATAATGATGCCGGTTGTGAGCAGGAGAGGCAGTGCCGCTGTGCTCTGGATGAAAGGCAGCTTGGGCGTGCGGATCATGTGCACAATCAGGGTTTGCGTCAGCAGGCCAACAATAAACCAGCCGGACTGGAATAAGGTCTGCGTCTTTGGGGTGTTTGCGCCAAACACAAACCACATCAGGGCAAAGGTGGTGAGGTCGAAGATGGAACTGATCGGCCCGAAGAAGAGCATGAAGCGGCCTATATCCTCCGGCTGCCACCGTTGCGGCTTGCGCAGCAGCTCGTCGTCCACATGATCAAGCGGAATGGCGATCTGGGAGATATCATAGAGCAAATTTTGCATCAGCAGCTGCATCGGCAGCATGGGCAGAAAGGGAAGGAAGACGCTGGCGGTCAGCACCGAGAAGACATTGCCGAAATTGGAGCTGGCGGTCATCTTGATGTACTTCAGCATATTGGCAAAGGTGCGGCGGCCTTCCAGCACGCCTTCTTCCAGCACCATCAGGCTTTTTTCCAGCAGGATGATGTCTGCCGCCTCTTTGGCGATATCTACCGCCGTATCCACGGAAATGCCGATGTCGGCCCGGCGCAGAGCCGGAGCGTCGTTGATGCCGTCGCCCATGAAGCCGACCACATGGCCGTTGGCCCGCAGCAGCCGGACAATGCGCTCCTTGTGCGCCGGGGTGAGCTTGGCGAACACGTTGCGCTCCTCCACGGCGCGGGACAGCTCGGCATCGCTCATGCCTTCAATCTCGCCGCCCAGCAGCGTGCCAAGCTGCGGCAGGCCAACTTCATTGCAAATCTTGGCTGTGACCAGCTCGTTGTCGCCGGTCAGCACTTTGACCGCCACGCCGTGTTCGGCCAGAGCTTTCAAGGCCGGAGCCGTGGATTCCTTGGGCGGATCAAGGAAGGCCACATAGCCGATCAGCACCAGATTGGCCTCATCAGCCAGTCCGTAGGTCTCCTTGCGCGGCGGCAGCTCCTTGGCTGCCACGGCAACCACCCGCAAGCCTTCCTCATTCAGCTGGGCCGTCACCGCTCGAATATCGGACAGGAGTGCTGGAGTCAGCGGCTCGGTGTTCTTGCCATGCCGGACTTGGCTGCACACGGATAGAATTTCTTCAACTGCGCCCTTGCAGATCAGCTCGTGATGATCTTCCCGCTCGCTCACCACCACCGACATGCGGCGGCGGGTGAAATCAAAGGGAATTTCATCCACTTTACGGTAGTTCTTCGCCGGATTGAGCTGACGGCGCATCTCGGTGTGCTCCAGCACCGCCACATCCAGCAGATTCTTCAGACCAGTCTGATAGTAGCTGTTGAGATAGGCCATCTCCAGCACAGAGTCCGACTCATCGCCCCAGATATCAATATGCCGGGCCAGAAAAATTTTGTCCTGCGTCAGGGTGCCGGTTTTGTCGGTGCAGAGCACATCCATCGCGCCAAAATTTTGGATGGCATCCAACCGTTTGACAATCACTTTCTTGCGCGACAGAAACACCGCGCCTTTGGCTAAGGTTGACGTGACGATCATCGGCAGCATTTCTGGGGTCAAGCCCACAGCGATGGACAGGGCGAAGAGCATCGCCTCCATCCAGTCGCCCTTGGTGAAGCCGTTGATGAACAGCACCAGCGGAGACATCACCAGCATGAAGCGGATGAGCAGCCAGCTCACCTTGTTCACGCCGGTTTGGAATGAAGTCGGCGTGCGGTCAGTGGCCGTGAGGCTGCTGGCCAACATGCCGAAATAGGTTCTGCGGCCCGTGTTGATCACCACAGCAGTGGCCGAACCAGAGACCACGTTCGTGCCCATGAAAATCAAGTTGTCCAGCTCCACTGGGCTGACAGCGTTCACTGTCCGCTGCGTGGCGAACTTTTCGACAGGCATGGACTCACCAGTCATGGCGGCTTGGGCGACAAAGAGGTCTTTGGCCGTCAATACCCGGCAGTCCGCCGGAATCATGTCCCCAGCTGAAAGCAGAATCACATCGCCAGGCACGAGCAGTTTGATCCTCAGCTCGATGCGCTGGGCTGGTTTCACCTGTAAATGCGCCCCATAGTATTCCTCAAAGAGCGGGGCAGCATCTTCAGAGAGATCACGCCGCATGACAGTGGCCGTGTTGCTGACCATGGCCTTGAGGGCATCGGCAGCTTTGTTGGACTTGGACTCTTGGCAGAACCGCAGAATGGTTGAAAGCGCAACCATCAGACAAATGACTGTCGCGGCCCGAATATCTTCGGTCAGATAAGAAATGACCGCAAGGAGGGATAAAAGCAGATTGAACGGGTTGCGGTAGCAGTGCCAGAGGTGTGTCCACCACGGCAAGGGCTTTTCGTGCTCAATTTCATTGAGGCCGACTTCTTCGCGGATTGACTCGGCCTGCACATCGGACAGGCCATCGCGGTGGCTGTTAAGCTGCTTGAGCAGCGTCTCCGCATCACTAGCGGAGGCTTCCGTGAGTATCTTGCTGAGTGCGGCAGGGACTTCGCGCTTGCCGCTCTGAGGCAAGGTGTCGAGAAGCAATCGCCTGCGGCGGAAATGCCGGGCGATATGACGGGATTGAAGAAATCTGGCAAAGACTTCTTTCAGGACGGTGAGGCTCATGCTGTTCTCCTTAGGTTCGCCACCATCCTGAAAAAACATATCAAGATAGCGGCTTCCGCAACGGATAATCCATAGTGGTTGCTCGACGTGATTGAGCTGGTTGAAAAAGGGTGATTTACTCTTTGCTGGAACGCTTGCTGCCGAAAAACATCACATATTTTTACGAAAGATAGCAGCCGTGGCGAAATAATTCAAGCGGGCCGAGCTGTCAACCGAAAAAGCTGGAGGGCGCGTTATCGCGCTGGTGAGCATGTCCTGTGGTTATAAAGCTGTTGACCCTGACCCGCTGAAGGGAATATAGTTGAACATCGTTATGTCCTTTTTCTCTTTTCTGCAAAACAGTCTTTCCAACGCCGGGAGCTGAAATGGATTTTGAACCGAAATGGATCGCTTGGGAGACCACCCGCCGCTGCAATCTCAACTGCGTGCATTGCCGTTCATCTTCCGCCTTGGAAGTGCAGGGGCATCCTGATTTCTCCTTGGACGAAGCCAAGCGGGTGCTGGACGATATCAAATCCTATGCCAACCCGGTGATGGTGCTTTCCGGCGGGGAACCGCTGCTGCGCCCTGATATTTTTGATATTGCGGCTTATGGCGGGAGTTTGGGCCTGCGGATGTGCCTCGCCACCAACGGCACCTTGGTGACTGAGGAAATCTGCCGCAAGATCAAAGAGGCGGACATCAAAATGGTGTCTCTCAGCTTGGACGGCGCGACAGCAGCGGTACATGACAATTTCCGCAATCAGGTCGGCGCATTTGAGGGCACGATGAACGCCATCCGGCTCTTCAACGAGCAGGGCATCAAGTTCCTCGTCAATTCCTCCTTCACCCAGCGCAACAAAGAAGAGGCTCCCAAACTTTACGAGCTGGTGAAAAAGCTCGGCGCGACGGCTTGGTATCTCTTCATGATCGTGCCGACTGGACGCGGCGAGGAGATCATGGAAGAGCTGATTCCGGCCTCGGAATATGAGGACATCCTCAATTGGCATTACGACATGGAGAAGGAGGAGCCGGAGCTGCTTGTCCGCCCGACCTGTGCCCCGCAGTATTACCGCATCGTGCTCCAGCGGGCCAAACAGGACGGCGACAAATTCAAACGGCGGAGCCTGCAATTCTCCACCGGCGGCTCAAAAGGCTGCTTGGCGGGTCAACTCATCTGTCTGATTGATGTGGACGGCAACGTCCTGCCGTGCAGTTATTTTCCCAAGGCCGCAGGGAACATCCGCCAGCAACGGTTTCAGGAAATCTGGGAGCAGTCACCGCTTTTTCTGGAATTGCGCAACTTCAAGGGTTATAAAGGAAACTGCGGACGTTGCGAGTACGTCAATGTCTGCGGCGGCTGCCGGGCCAGAGCCTACGCGGTCAGCGGCGATTATTTAGCGCAGGAGCCGTTCTGCGCGTATCAGCCGAGGAGCTGATTTCGATGAAAGACAGTGAGCTGAGAGGCTATATTCTTCAGTATTTTTACGACCGGCGGCGTAAAGGGAATTTGCTTGCGCCAGAACCTGCTGACCTTGGCGTTGACGTTGACAAACAACACATATTTCATGTATGTGATCAGTTGCGTGAACAAAACCTGCTTCAATGGAAACCAGAGAAGTCTGTCATGGCTGATTCTTTTGGAGAAATTATTTCAGGATCACCAGGAAAGATTACCTCATTTGGCATAGATGTCGTCGAAGAAAACGAAACTCCTGCTATCAAGGTGGAATTTGTGCAACACAATAATAACACGGTAAACATTACCGGCTCGACAAATGTCAATAATATTATTGGCAGCAACAACACATTAACTCTTTCTGAATTAGCCAAGGCTATCGAATCTGCCGATGCAACCCCGCAGGAAAAGGAAGGGGCAAAGACTCTTTTTCGCAAATTCCTTGAGCATCCGCTTGTCTCCGCACTTGCCGGAGGTGCTGTCAGCCTGCTTGGTTCCTGATCTTCTTGCAAGCAAATCTACTTAAATGAACGACACCTTCTTCCGCGCCTGCCGGGGCGAGCGCACCGAATACACGCCGGTCTGGTTCATGCGCCAAGCGGGCCGTTATCTGCCCGAATATCAGGCCGTGCGGGGCAAAGTCAGCTTTTTGGAGCTGTGCAAACGCCCGGAGCTGTGTACCGAAGTCACGCTCCAGCCGATTGATATTTTTGGCTTTGATGCCGCCATTCTCTTTTCGGACATCCTCATTCCGATGGAGGCGATGGGCCTTCAGCTCGAATTCCACGAGAGCAAAGGGCCGGTTTTCCCTGACCCGGTGCGGACGCAGGCGGCGGTTGACCGGCTGCGCATTCCCGACCCGGAGGAAAGCCTGCCTTTTGTCATGGAAACCATCCGTCTGCTCCGCCGCGCCCTTAAAGTGCCGCTGATCGGCTTTTCCGGTGCGCCCTTCACCTTGGCCACGTACTTGATCGAAGGCGGTTCGTCCAAGGTTTTCTTGGAAACCAAGCGGATGGCCTATCAGCAGCCGGAGCTGTACCACGCCCTGCTGGAGAAAATTACCCGCTGCACCAGCCTTTATTTGCAAGCGCAGGCGCGGGCCGGGGCGCAGGTCTTGCAGATTTTCGACTCGTGGGCAGGCATTCTCGCGCCCTGCGATTTTGAGCGGTTCGCCCTGCCATACGTGCAGTCCATCATTGCCGATCTGCGCCAGATGACCGACGTGCCCATCATCTATTTTGCCAACAACGGCGCGACCTTGCTGGAACTGAGTGCGACCTGCGGGGCCGATGTGCTTGGTTTGGATTGGCGGATCAAGCTGAACGATGCGGCGAAAATTGCGCCGCAGCATGTTCTGCAAGGCAATCTCGATCCGGTAGCCCTTTTCCTGCCCAAAGAGGAGCTGGAAAAACGGATTGCCGCCATTCTTGCGGAAGGCCAAGCAGCTAAAGGTCACATCTTCAATCTCGGCCACGGCATTCTGCCGCAAACGCCGCCGGAGCAGGTGAAAATTGCTGTCGAGGCCGTGCACCGCCTCAGCCGTCGGGTATGAACATCCCGTCCATTGCCGCCTGCATCGCGTTGATGGAGGAGCACGCGATGCTCGCCAACATCCGGGCGCATTCGCTCATGGTGGCGAGGATTGCCGGGCTGCTGGCTACTGAACTGCGGACAAAAAGCAGCCATCCGCCTGATCTGCAACTTTGCGTCAGCGGAGCGCTGCTGCACGACATCGCCAAAACGCCCTGCCTCACCAGCGGCTGCAATCACGCCAAAGCGGGCGCAGAAATCTGCAGCAGCCTCGGTTTCCCTGAAATCGCCGCAATCGTCGCCGGGCATGTTGTCCTGCCGGATTTCTCTCCGGCCCGCTATCAGCAGGGCATCTTCTCCGCCCAAGAAATTGTGTATTACTCCGACAAGCGCGTCCGCCACGACCAAATTGTCAGCCTGCCGGAACGGCTGGAGTACATCTTGGACAAATACAGCGACGGCGATGCTGGCAAACAGGAAGGGATTCGAGACAATTTCAGGAAATGCACGCTATTGGAGGAGCAGCTCTTCTCCTTGCTTGATTTCGCCCCGGACGAGCTGGCGGAACGGACAACGGCGGCGGCATTCTGAACCTGCCGCCACAATTTTCTGCAAAGCGGCTTGCCTCAGCGGCGAAAAGCACATATATTACAACGAGTACAGTCAGAATACGACGACAATGCCGTTGCAATCCGCCGCAGAATCTTCCAGTTATCAGGACAACAGCGCATAAATCGCACGGAACGGAGCAGCTACAGTGGAAATTTTCTTTCTTGGAGTCGGGGAAGCCTGTGACACTGCGCACGGCAACAGCTCTTCCCTGATCACAGCCAGCAACGGCGCCAGGATACTGCTGGACTGCGGCTTTTCGGTGCCGCATCAATATTTTCGGACGATTGAGCAGCCAGCCGAGCTGGACTGCATCTGGATATCCCATTATCATGGCGACCACTTCCTCGGCCTGCCGCTGCTCTTTCTCCGCCTCTGGCAGTTAGGCCGCACCAAGCCGCTGACTATCGTCGGCCAGAAAGGCATTGACCAGAAAGTGCGGGCCGCCTTAGAACTGGCTTATCCGACTTTTGAGAAAAAACTGAGCTTCACCTTTGAATTCCATGTGCTTCACGCGCAAGAAACCATCTCGTTGCTTGGGCTGACGTGGTATGCCGCGCTGACCCAGCATTCGCAGTACAATCTCGGCCTGCGGCTGGAGGACGGCCCGACCAAGTTCTACTACAGCGGCGACGGCAGGGCAGGCAAACATGCCAAGGCCTTGATTCAGGGCTGCGATTTTGTTGTGCATGAATCCTTCAGTTTGGTGGACACGTATCCCTATCACGGTTCGGTGAACAGCACCCTTCAGCTGGCGGACGAAATGGAAGTCGGCCAGATCGCCTTAGTGCATCTTGATCATGAGGTGCGGCGCAACGAGCTTGAAACGGTGGAAAAAATGGTCTTTGCCAGAGAGAACACCCTGCTGCCGGTTGCGGAAGACCGGGTGCGTTTCTAATCTTACAGGAGAACTGCGATGAACTTCATGTCGCTGCGGCTGCTGGCCACGTTGCTTGCCGTCCTGCTCCTTGCGCTGCCTGCGGATTCCCCGGCCCGCAGCAAGAAAAGCAAGGCGAACAAGCGGTTTGACAAAAAGGACTGGATCTGGCAGCCGGATGCTTTTCCGGTGCAGAAACAGCAGCATATCCGCATGGCGGACAATTTTTTCATCTTCTACGATCCGTCCACCGCAATGGACGTGCCGTACAAAGACAGCGGCATGACCCGGCTGGAGATGTCCAAGCAGATACTTATCAAAAGCAACGCCAGCCTGCCGGAACTGAACTGGCAGACCGGCCTGTACCCGCACTGGCGGAACGTGATGTGGCTGCCCGGCGCGGAGCAGAGCTTTCACCCCTACTACCGCCTGCACAACTACAAGCAGGAAGAATTCGCCGCCGCCTTGGAGCAATTGCCCGTGACCAGCTTTGGGCCGCCGATGCTGCAAACCGCGCTGATGAAGCTGGAGCATTTGCTGGCTCTGCCGGGCCGCACCGAGGTTTTTCTGTTCACTAACGGCGCGGCCTCGCGTTTTCCCGGCATTGACGAGCCGGAGCCGCTGGAGCAGGCAAAAAAGCTGGCGGCAAAATATGATGTCTGCTTCAACCTGATCAGCAGCGCAACCAACCGGAGCGCGGAAAAACTGCTCAACGACATTGCCGAGGTCAATGACTGCTCGCAGGTGGTTGATTTCGACACCGTGGCCGAGCACCCGGAGCATCTGCTCGGCAAGCTCTACATGCCTGCGAACAGCCCGTTCCAGAATGTCCTCTTTGCCTTTGACCAAGCGGCTGTCGGCAAAGCGCATCGGAGCACGCTTGACCGGCTGGGCCGTTATCTGACCGAACATCCAAACGAATACGCCGTGCTCTCTGGCTTCTGCGACATTCGGGGCACCAAGCAGTACAACATCAATCTCTCCCGCCGCCGGGCGGAAACTGCGCAGCGGTATTTGCTCGACAATTTCCCCGGCTTGAAAAAGAACCGGATTCTGCTCTACTGGTACGGCTACGCCAAACCGGTTGCCTCGAATAAAACCGAGGATGGACGGCGGCTCAACCGCCGGGTGACGGTCACGATCAGGAAGGGCAAGTGAGCCTCGTCCTTGGCGCGGTAGAATTCATCACGAAAACTTATTCATTTTATTGAAGGAGTCGCAGCTCATGCTGGAACGAGTGCTTGCTTATTTAGACGAAAAACACGTCTGTCCGCACTGCAAGACGGAATTGACCTTGTGCCACGCGCCGCCTATGCATGTCGGCGACGGCCTTGGCTGGGGTTCGGAATTCCTCTTCATCTGCCTCAACGACGATTGCCCGCTCTTTGTCAACGGCTGGGCTTTCATTGAGAATCAATACGGCCATACTGGCTCCTACCGCCACATGGAGCTGCCTGACAGCCAGGAAAACTACAGCATGATGGTGGGCAGCAAGTTTGCCTTCACCGGCTGCGCGGTGGACATTGAGGAACTGCGGCGGCAGAACAGCCGCTATCAGGACGAAAAGATGGCGGCTGGCCAGCTCTGCGGCTGCGTGGCGGCCAAGGACATCCGCCCGGTCGTCCATCTGCTCACCGACAACGCGGCAGACATCAGCCTGCGCCGCAAGGCCGCCGAGCTGCTGGCGGAATTGAATGATATCGCCTGCATCGAGCCGCTGCGCAATCACAGTTTCACCGATCCGGGCTTGGAGCAGGCGGTGAATCTGGCAATCAGCCGCATTCTCGCCAATCATTTTCTGCGCGAATGTCCGTACTGCGCTGAACTGATCAAGGCCCGCGCCCAGCTCTGCAAACATTGCGGCAAAGAGCTGAACCCAGCGTAGGCGGCGTTTTTTTTCTTGCCAAGAGCAGGCTGCAAGGATATAATCAGCCACCGTTTTTTAGGTGGTGAGCGTAGCTCAGCTGGTGGCAGCACCGGGTTGTGGCCTCGGCGGTCGTGGGTTCAAGTCCCATCGCTCACCCCAGCCTGACAGTTCAGGCGTTTCGGGCTTTTCAGCTTGAAACGCCTTTTCTTTTCGCCAGCCTTGGCCCCTGTCAAATATTGCCTTGAAGTTCCGGCTGGTTTCCGTTAATCTCAGTTCTGATTTCAGTTCTTCCGGCCTGCCTGGAAGACAAGGCGCGGCGTTTTTTGGCTGGCTGCGCCGCATTTTCACCTGCGAGCGGTAACGACTATGAAAGCTGCTGTGCTCCATGCTGCGAATGACATCCGCATCGAAGAATATGCTGATCCGGTCGCTGGGCCGGGGGAAGTGGTCATCCGAACCAAGGCTGCCGGACTGTGCTCAAAAACTGTCCGCATGATGCTCGGCGGAGGGCTGCCCGCGCGGCTGCCGCTGATTCCCGGCCCGGAGCTGGCGGGCGAAATCAGCACGGTCGGGGCAGGTGTGCGCGGATTTTTTCCTGAAGAGCCGGTGGCGGTGTATTCCGGCGGCCTGCTGGGCGTGACCGTAAACGGTGCCTGCGCTGAACTGGTGCGGGTGCCGAAAGAAATTGTTGCGGCAGACGGCTTGGTCAAATTGTTAAATGAGGAAATTTCCTTTGAAGATGCGGTGATGGCTGAACCGCTGGCCTGCACCTTCGCTAGTGCCCGAAGCAACCGGATGAAAGAAGGGCAGACCGTCCTGATTGTCGGTGGCGGCTCAGTCGGCCTGCTGCATCTGAAAACCGCCAAATGGTCGGGCTGCAAGGTGCTGGTGGCGGACAGCAACGCCACCCGCTTGGCGTTGGCCGGGCAGATGGGCGCAGCGCATCTGATCAACACCAGCAGCTTCAGGCTGTATGACGAGGTCATGCAGCTCACCGGCGGACGCGGCGCAGATGTGGTCATCATCTCCGTCCTTATCCCGGAGCTGGTGGCTGACTGCCTCCGCTTGACAGCACAAGGCGGGGTGTGCAGCCTGTCCAGCATATCGCCTGAAAATGAGGCTGGGGTGGACAAAACCTTGCTGGCCGAGCGGCAGATCACGCTGACCGGCAGTTGCGCAGCCACAGCGGCAGATTTCCGCAAATGCCTCCAGCTCATCAAGGAGGAGGCAATCATCGTTTCTGATATGATTTCGCACCGTTTTCCGCTTGATGATCTGCGCGAGGCAGTGGAAAAATCTAAAAATCAGGAATTGATCCGGGGAATAGTCACCTTCGGCGACATGTTCTCGCTCTCGTTCTGATACGCAGAGAGAAGGTTCAGCACTGCCTGTTCCACCTCTTCCACGCTGACTAAGTCCATGCAGCGGAGGTGTCCTTGCGGGCAGTGCGTTTTCAAGCAGGGGCTGCACGGCAGCGGATGCCGGATGACCTTGGCCCGTTCGGAAAAAGGGCCGGTGGCGATATGATCGGTGGAGCCAAAAATAGCGGCGAGCGGCCTGTTCAACGCGGCAGCCACGTGCATCAGCCCTGAATCATTGGTCACAAACACATCGCAGCGGGCGATGCAGGCCAATGCCAGTGCCAAACTGGTTCTGCCGGTTAAATCGAGCACCTGCGATGCGGCAGCAGCGATAATCGCTGCTGCCGCATCTTGATCGGCCTTAGTGCCGAAAATCACGATCAGGCCGCCAGTCGCTGTAGCAAGCTGTCCAGCCAGCGCGGCGTATTTTTCGCTCGGCCAGCGTTTGGCTGGGCCATAAGCCGCGCCGGGATTGAGACCAATAATCGGCCCGTTCCTCCCCTGCACAAGCTGTTTCGCCTCCTGCTCTGCCGCTGGGCAGAGAAACAGCTCCAGCGCATCTGCCGCCCGCTGCAAGCCCAAGCCTGCCAGCATCGCCTGATAATAATGCACCTGATGTTGCGCGCCGATATCCGGCGGCTTGGCCACTCCGTGCGTCAGCAGCAGCCCTCTGCCGTCGGTGGTGTAGCCAGCTCGCACCGGAATTCGGGCCAGCCAGGCAAGCAAGGCGGCTTCAAAGGCATTTTGGAGCAAAATGGCGCAATCAAAATGTTCCGCCCGCAGTTCGGCGGCAAGGCGCAGTTTGCCGCGCAAGCCCCGGTGCCGCCCCTGTTTTTCGTAGAGCAGGATGCGGTCCAAATACGGACAGGCGGTGAACACATCCGCCACCCACGGCTGGGCGAGCAGCGTGATTTCAGCTTTTGGAAAATTGCGGCGGACAGTGCGCACCGCAGGCGTGGTCATCACCGCATCGCCAATCCAATTGGTGGCGCGGATGAGGATGCGGCGGGGCAAGGGCAGGTTCATTCATCTTCTCCAGCCAGACAATAGCAGCCTTTGCCGAGCCGTTTGGCCAAGTACATCGCGCTGTCCGCGCAGCGGAGCAGCCCTTCCGCATCATCGCCGTGCGCCGGATACAGGGCAATGCCGATGCTGGTGTGCAGGCCGTGGCCGTCCGGCAGACAGTCAAGGCCGCCCAGAGCCTGAATAATCCGCTCGGCGATGGCTGTTGCCTGCTCGGTTGAGCCAATATCCTCCAAAATGACGCAGAATTCATCGCCGCCAAGACGGGCGGCAGTGTCCTCAACGCGCAGGCTGGCCCGCATTTTGTCCGCGACAAGCTGAAGAAAATGGTCTCCGGCAAGATGGCCGAGACTGTCGTTGACCGATTTAAAATTGTCCAAATCTAAATACAGCAGGGCGACGAGGCTTTTTTTCCGCCGGGCGCGGGCCAGCGCAGTGCGCAGCCGCTCTTCAAACATCGCCCGGTTTGGCAGCTTGGTCAGCGGATCGTGCATTGCCCGGTAGCGGAGCACTTCTTCCGCTTTCTTCCGCTCGCTGATGTCGGAGAACAAAGCGACGTGATTGACAATTTTTCCGTTTTGACCATAAATCAGCGAAAGCGAAAGCCAGACCGGATAAATTTCGCCGCTGCGGCGGCTGTTCCACAATTCTCCCTGCCAGCGGCCTGTGCGCCGCAGCTCCTTCCACATCTGCTGATAAAATTCCTGATCATGCCGGTCCGACTGCTGAAAGGAGGGCTTTTTGCCGATGACCTCTTCACTTCGCCAACCGGTGATGGTCGTGAAGGCCGGATTGACCATGATGATATGGTTGTCCGCGTCGGTGATCAGCATTCCTTCTGAGCTGGTCTGAAAAATTTTATGCGCCAGCCGGAGCTGATATTCAGCCTGCTTCTGCTCCGTCAAATCGCTGATGACACAGACAAAGCCGATGCAGCGGCCTGCGCTGTCGCGCTGCGGACTGAGCCAGTGGCCGCCAGGAAAAACCGAGCCGTCTTTGCGCAAAAACTGCTTGTCGCCGGAATGCTGCTCCAGTGCGCCGCTGCGCAAGGCGGCTGCGGCCTCTTTGGTTTGGGCGATGAAATCTGGATGAAGAATGTCCCAGAGCCGCATCTGCCTGAATTCCCTCTGCGAGCAGCCGAAGGTCTGAGCGTACATGCCGTTGACCTTCAGATAGGCGCAGTCTAAATTCAGCACGCCGATGCAGACCCCGGCGTTGTTCAGCACCGCCTCGGTGCGGGCCTCGCTCTCCATCAAGGCGATGATTTTTTCTCCGAGCTGCGCATTGCGGCTGGCCAGCTCCAGCTGGGTGCGGCGCAGTTTGACATGAGTGGAGACTCTGGCGATCAGCTCGGACGGCTCATAGGGCTTGGTCAGAAAATCCGCGCCACCGGCTTTGAAACCCCTGATGCGGCTGGCCACATCACGCATGGCGGTAAGAAAAAGCACCGGAATGTCAGCAAGCTGCGGATCACGCTTCAAACGTGAACATACCTCAAAGCCGTCCAGCTCCGGCATCCCGATATCCAGCAGAATAACATCCGGCGAATTACAGCGGCACTGCTCCAGCACTTGGGTTGGATCCGTGAGCGCAACAGCACGGTAGCCGTGGCCTTGCAGTATGGCCTCCAGCAGCCGGATATCACTGCGCCGGTCGTCAACAATCAGGATGCGGGCGGAAGCGGCCTCATCCAGCCCCTGCTCAGGGGGCGCCAACGATCTCATCCTTGCGGGTCATGGCTTCCATGATCAAGCCCATCAAACTGGCCTGAATGCGTTTTTTCACCTTTTTATTCGCCGGAACATCGGTGAAGCGGATGCTGGCCCCTTCCGTGGCGATCAGGGCGTAGGCCGCCTCTTCGCCGGTCAGCCCCCGGAAAGCGGCATCAAACACCTCGCCTTGCTCAATATAGAAAAAGCCCTTGTCCTGATTGGGCGCAGTGATCTCCAGCAGGCAGGTTTTCTGCTCCAAGGCGATCATCTGCAAAAAATTGGCCACGGAAATGCCCTTCAGCATGCCGTCCGAGGACGAGCGCGGCTTGAGCGCGGTCTGGATCGCCTCGACCAGCTTGCTGATCGTGAACGGCTTTTTCAGCAGGAGCTGCCCGGTCTGCCCGAACTGCTTCTCAATGTCCGGCGTGGAATGGGCGGTCATGATCACGCAGGGCGTTTTGGGAAACGCGTCATTCAGGTAGGCCAGCAGCGTCAACCCATCAATTTTCGGCATTTGCAGGTCCGTGATGATCAGATCCACCGGCTTGCGGTTGAGCACGCCGATGGCCTCCTCGCCGTTGTTGGAAAGGATGATCTCGAAATCCTGCTGATATTTTTTCAGACTGATTCCCAGCAGCCGCTGAAAACCAAGGTCGTCATCCACTATAAGCACATTTTTCATGTTCCAAGCTGCCGAAAAGGGTTGATCGAAAAAGCAAACAGGCGCGGATCAGCCATCCTTGTTCCAGTGCTCAAAATCCAGCAGCGAGCAGACCATCTGGTCCAGCTGCTCCGCCGCTGTCACCACCGGACGGCCTATCGTTTCAAAGTCCTTGTTGTTCCGCAGCATGCTGCTGATCGCGTCAATGCCGAAAAGAATCGTGGCGAGATTTTCCTTGATCGCCTGCCGGTTTTGGTCAATGAAACTGTTGATCGCCGATTCCGCCGCTTGGCAGAGCTGGGTCGCCTCACCCCGCTCCTCAGCCAAGATATGGGCCGCGCCCTCCGGGCCGCCGTCCTCATCGAACAACGGCAGATGCGTGAAGCGCGGCAGCCTGCGCGCCGAGCCAGGCAGGCATTCATCGCAGGCTCCGCCGCTGCGGCTGATGATCTCCGCGCTGCTCCGGCCCTTCATTTCCGCCAGCGGCAGGCCGCACATGGCAACAGCAGCCCGGTTGGCCCACGAGATGCGGCGATTTATGTCCTGCATCAGCACTTTTTCCGGCAAGCTGTCCAAGATGGCCATCAGGCCGCTGTTTTCCCGCCGCAGCCGCTCCTGCTCGCTTTCCACAGCCATGCTGTTTTGCTGGAGCGACTTGATCATGCTCTCGGCCTGCTGCCGCTGCTGCTCCACAAGCTGCTTGATCCTGAGCTGCACCATGATCCGGGCATTCAGTATCTGCAAGTTGATCGGCTTGTTGACATAATCCACCGCGCCAACGCTGAATCCCCGGCACTCGTCGTCCTCGCGGTCGCGGGCACTGACGAAAATCACCGCAATTTTACGGGTGACCGAATTTTCCTTCAGCCGCTTGCAGACCTCGTAGCCATCCATGCCCGGCATGTTCAAATCAAGCAAGATCAGATCAGGCTGGCGGGCCGCCGCCAGCTCCAAACCGTGGATGCCGGTGGAGGCGATGGACACTGTGTATTCTTTCTCCAGCGTTTTCTTCATCAGCTGAAGGTGAAACACATCATCATCAATGAAAAGCAGATGATAGTGCAGAGTGTTGATGGTTTTTGCCGGGCATTTATGCGGAATGATCGTCTCTTTCGACATGACATTGCCGCAGAACTGACAGCTGATCGGCTGGCTGTCAATCTGCTCCAGCAGCTCATCCTGGACATTATTCCGGCCCCCGCACTCTTCACAGAAGATGACTTTCATAACTGTCTGTTCAATCCCCGTCCTTCAAGGCCAGCAACGGTTTCAGTTCCTCTTTCAGCCGGAACAGCAGCCCGGCGTAATCCGCCCGTTCTCCGGTCTTGCCGTTCAGCTCAATCTGGCGGGCCAGCTCCGCCGCCTCCGTAAGGCCGATGCTGGCCAGCGCCCCTTTGGCCTTGTGGCCAGACGCAGAGAGCGCGGACAAATCATCTGCGGCCAGCGCATCATCCGCCTGAGTCAGGGTGTCGCTGATGGAGCTGGCGGAAAGCTGAATCATCTGCCCCACCTGATCTTCCTCCAGACTATAGGCGGTTTTCAGATGATCTGCAACTCTGTCCACCAGTTCGCTATTTTTTTTCTTGTCCGCCATCGCCGCAGCCTCCTCGACATTTCGTAATTGTGCTTTCCAGCATCTGCATCCCTGTTCCTCCGCTCTTGGCAGCCGCAACGGCATTTTTCTTCTCGCAAGACAGCAGCGAATCACCCGGTAGGCATTCTCCAAGCGGAACGGTTTGACCAGATAGCCGTCCACTCCGGCCTCCATGCAGCACCGCTCATTAAAGGTGTTTGCTGTCAGGGCGACAATCAGCATGTGTCCGCCTTGCAGCCGCCTGCGCAGGGATTCTGTAAATTCTTCCGGCAGCCGCCGCGTGTCCTTGCACGAGCAAACCTCCTCTCCCCGCTCGCATTCCCGGATGATCTGGGTAACGGTCAGCCCGTCCATGCCAGGCATTTGCACATCCATCAAAACTGCGTCAAAATCCTCTTGCAGCACGATGCGCAAGGCCTCTTGACCGTCGCAGGCCTCGACAACAGCATGGCCGTGCCGCTCCAGCACCTTCATCGCCAAAAAACGGTTCGGCGCGTGGTCGTCCACTACCAGAATCCGCATCGGTTGCAGTGGTTCATCGTCATAATCTTCCAGCACTTCAGTGAACCATGCCGTGAAGGTGAAGGCGCTGCCGACATTCGGCTCGCTTTCCGCCCAAATTTGACCGCCCATCAGGGCGCAGAGCTGACTGCAGATGGCTAGGCCAAGCCCTATGCCCTCGCGCACCCTGCTGACACCGCTGACAAAGCGTTCAAAAATTTCATTCAGCCTGTCCGGCGGAATGCCGATGCCTTGGTCGCGGACTGTGAAGACCAGCAGGACACGCCCGTCCTTGCACTCCTTCACTTCCGCCTGAACGGAAATAGTTCCTTTTTCGCTGAATTTTATGCTGTTCTTCAGGAGATTAACAAGAATCTGCCGCAAACGCAACGCATCTCCTTCAATAAAGCGCGGCACGTCCGGCGCGATCTGCCACTCCAGACGCAGTCCTTTGTCCTCTGCCGGATAGCGGACAGTCTGCACCGCCATGCTCACCGCCTCCTTCAGCTCAAAACGGACTGAAGTCAGCTGAAGCTGCTGCGTCTCAATCCGTGAAAAATCCAAGAGATCATCTATCAGGCCCAGCAGGAAGTCCGCCGCATTTTTTCCCACCATGAGCTGCTGCTGCTGCTCTTCGTTCAGCAGGCCGCTTTCCAGCACAAGCTGGTTCATGCCGATGATGGCGTTCATCGGCGTGCGCAGCTCATGGCTGATGCTGGCAAGGAAGTCATTTTTCGCCCGGCTCGCCTCTTCGGCCTGCTCTTTAGCGATCTGAAGCTGCCGCTCCTCTTCTTTCTGGCGGCTGATGTCCTTGGTCAGCCAGACCGCCCCTTGATCAGGCAGGCCTGGATCAATCATCTTGCCGGTCAGCGAGCACCAGAACAGGCTGCCGTCTTTGCGCCGCATGAGCTGGTCAGCATGAAAAATCTGATCTCTGGAGAAGGCCTCGTCTGCCAGCGTCAGCACGCTCTGGTGCGCCGCTTCGTTCTCAAACAACGAGCTGATCGGCAGCTGATCCGCCTCTTCCGCAGCATAACCGAACATTTCCGCCGCCCCTTTGCTCACCCAAGCGAACTTATGCTCCACCAAATGAACAATGCCGATGGCCGCATGTTCAATCATCAGCTCCAGTTTGGCAAGCTGGGCTTTAAACTGCCGCTCCAGCTCCAAGCGCTGCGTGATGTCGTTTTTAATCGCCAGATAATGGCTGATCCGGCCTTTGCTGTCATGCAGCGGGCAGATGATCTGGCCTTCCCAGTAGCTGCTGCCGTCTTGCCGCCGATTGTGCAGAAATCCTTTCCACGTGCCGCCGCCGCTGATCCGCCGCCAAATTTCCCGGCTGAGGACCGTGTCCCGCTCGCCGCCGCTGAGTATCGCTGGCTCTGCCCCGATCGCATCGTGGCGGTTCCAGCCGGTCAGCTCGCTGAAGGCCGGATTGACATACACTATCTTGGCCTGCCGGTCGGTGATGACGATCGCGCTGGTGCTCTGCTCCACAGCCTGCGAAAAGAGAAAAAGCTGCTCCTGCTCTTGTTTTCGCTCGGAAATGTCCGCGAAGAAGGAGAAGCAAATTTTTTCATCCGTGCCGGGCGCGGTGATGCAGGAGGCGTTGATCAGCACATCGGCGGCCTGGCCATTGCGCAGGCGCAGCTTGCCCTCGCAGGCGAAGTCCGTCCGCTCCCGTGCCGCGCTGTCCGTCCAGAGAAATTCCTCCGGGCTGTGGCCGATGATTTCGCTGGCATCCACGCCAAGCAGGCGGCAGAGGCTCTGATTGACCTCCAGTATCACCCCGGTGGCAAAATCATTCCGCCAAAATCCCTGCGGATTGCGGTTGATGATCGCCTCGTATTTTTCTTTGTCGAGCATCCGCCGTTCGGCTTCGCTTTTCAAGGTCTCCGCCGCGAGCAGCACCTGCCGATGCCGCCGATTGACCATCCAGAGCAGAACGAGCATGACAGCCAGCATCCCGGCCAGCATGAAGAGATAGCCGGAATAATCGGAAGATGCCGGGTGATAATTGCTGTGGAACCAACTGCGGTTGATGACATGAACCAGCGAGAGGCTGTGGCTGATCACCGGCTGCAGAAAAACGTAGTATTCTGTGCCAGCAGTGTTGTTCAGCCGAAAAAAGCCGATGGACAGCAGTTCTTTTTCGTCGTAATCAGGGAAATCAAGCGAGGGAATGGTTTCCGGCTGAAGCCTGTTTGGCCGCTGCTTCAGCGAAACCAGCGAACTGTCCGCTGTGTTGAGGAGTATGTTGCCGTCTGTGCTGAGGCCAATACGGACATCGGTGAGCTGCGGAGTTTCGTTGGTGTATGGCGTGGTGAACGAATGCAGATGAAAAAAGCTGGGACGGAGTTCAATCACTGCCACGCCGATCCGCAGGCTGCCGTTTTTGATCGCTTGGGCATAATACAGGCTGGTCCGGCCTGAGGCCACTGCCATCATCGCATAAAAATTGGCCGACAGATCACTCCCGGACTTGAGGGCGTTGCGGACGTAATCAATCTCGGCGTAATTTTTCCCCAGCCGGTCTTTGCGGCTTGAATACAGACAAATACCGTCCAAACTGACTAAGAAAACTGAAGCGACGTTCTCAACGGCGGCGATGGCCTCCAGATTTCGTTCCACCATGCCGGAGGCCACTTCAGTGGCATTTTCGCCATTCAGATGCCGGTCGAGGGAGTTGATGACAACCGGATTTTTCACCAGCAGGTTGGAAATGCTGACTAACTGGTAGTACGTCTGGCGGAGCGATTCGCTTTCCTGCGCCAGCGAATAGCGGTATGTTTTAATGTCCTGCTCTTGATTTTTTTGATGATTGTACAGGACAAACAGCCCTCCCAGCAGGACCAGCGCGACCAGACCTGCCGCCATGACGGCATAGCGGATGAGCAATATGCGATTTGTCTTCATGCTGGCATCTGAACCGGCAGGCGGCATTCCTTCGCTTCAACGGCTGGGGCTTGAAATATTCCGCCGTTGAACCGCACGGCGGTTGCTCCTGACTGTACATTGTACCCTTTTCTTGTAAAGAAAAAAGTGCTTTTCCGGCACGCGCTGTCAGGCCGCTGGCCGCCACGCCTGTTCGTACACCGCGATGACCTCCTCCAAGGTCGGCCTGCGCGGATTGTTGGCCACAGGCCGGGCCACGGTCAGGGCGATTTGCGCCATCTCCGGGATTTTCTCCTCCGGGATGCCCAGCTCCTCCAGCGTGGCCGGAATGCCCACATCGGCGTTCAGTTCGAACAGCGCGTCCACGCAGCGGCGGGCGGCCTCACGCTCGGACAGGCCCTCGGTGTTCTCGCCAAGGACTTCGGCCAGCACAGCGAATTTGCGCAGATTGCCGGGCAGGTTGTATTCCACCACATAGGGCAGCAGCACCGCGTTGGCAAGGCCGTGCGGGATGCCGAACATGCCGCCGAGCGGATAGGCCATCGCGTGCACCAAGCCCACGCCTGCGGTGGCCAACGCCTTGCCGCCAAGCAGCGACCCCATCAGCATGGCGGCCCGTGCCTCCAGATTGCCGCCGTGGGCGCAGGCTGCAGGCAGATTCTCAGCAATCAGGCGGATGGCCTCCAGCGAATACATCTCCGAAATCACATGCGCCTGGGTCGAGGTGTAGGCCTCCAGCGCGTGGGTGAGCGCGTCTATGCCGGTGTAGGCCGTGACTTTCGGCGGCAGACTGAGGGTCAGCTCTGGGTCGAGGATGGCCGCGTCCGGGTAGAGCGGATCGCCGTTCATGCCGCCCTTGGAGCCGGTCTCCTCGTTGATGAAGACAGCGGTGAAGGTCACTTCCGCGCCCGTGCCGGCAGAGGTGGGCACCATGATTTTCGGCGCGCCCGCCTTTTTGATCTTGCCCAAGCCGAGATAATCAGCCGCCTTGCCGCCGTTGGTCAGCAGGATGGCCGCAGCTTTGGCCACGTCCATCGCCGAGCCGCCGCCCGCGCCGATGACGCAGTCGCAGCCGTTTTCCTTGGCAAGGGCATAAGCGCGGTCAGGGAGCTTCAAGCCAGGCTCCGGGTCAACCTGATCATAGACAACAAAGGGTATCTGTTCCTGCTCCAGCGGCGCGGTCAGCTTGGGCAGGATGCCTGCTTTGACCAAGCCGGGATCCGCCACCAGCAGCACCTTGCTGCCGTTGAAATCTTTGACAGCCGCGCCGAGTTCTTTGATCGCGCCAACACCGAAGCGAATGCGGGTGGGCTGGGTGACGGTGAATGACTGGGTATGAATCATGATTTATCGAATAGATTGCAAAAAAACGTAAAATTGCTTCAGCAGTTATGCTGCAAACAGATATCAACGGACATGCGCAGGCATTCCTCCTGCTGTTTGGACAGCTGGTCAAAGGCTACGCCGACAAGGACATGATCAAGATATTCATTGTCCATCACCCATACCACCTGCATCGGCACATCAGTAAAAGCATTGATGTCTGGCAGACCGCTGATGCAATGGAGCATGATTTTTCGTCCCCGGAAGATGCCGTCCAACGAGCTGCGCTCAACAGATATCTGCATTCCACCTTCGCTCATATTGAGAATAGAAGCCGCAACGGCTTCTTCTGCATTGTTATCCTCAAAAGGAGAAATCAGGGCGGCTATTTTTTTAGGATCTTTGAAAATAATCCGATGATGCCGCCGTTTTTCCAGCTGACATGCTGTCATATTGCGCTCCTTTGTCGTTATGCTTGCTGTCTGCGTGGGTCAAAGGCTTCCCGCAGGGCCTCGCCGATGAAAATCAGCAAAATCAGGGTGCCGACCAGCACGATGAAGGTCGAGAGAGAAAGCCACCAGGCTTCGATGTTCGCCTTGCCCTGGGCCAGCAGCTCGCCGAGGCTGGGAGTGTCCGCTGGCACGCCGAGGCCGAGGAAATCCAGGCTGGTCAGGGCGAGTATCGCCCCGGACATGCGGAAGGGCAGAAAGGTGATCACCGGGGTCATGCTGTTCGGCAGCAGGTGGCGGCGCATGATGGTCAGATTGCCCACGCCGAGGGCTTTGGCCGCCTTGACGTAATCGAGATTGCGGCCTTTGAGAAACTCCGCCCGCACATAGTCGGCCAAGCCCATCCAGCCGAAGAGCGAGAGCAGAATCAGCAGGAGGAGGACGCTGGGCTTGAAAATCGAGGCGAAGATGATCAGCAGGTACAGCTCCGGCATCGCGCTCCAGATTTCAATGAAACGCTGGAAGATCAGATCGGTGCGCCCGCCGAAATAGCCCTGCGCCGCCCCGGCGACGATGCCGCTCAGAGTGCCGATCAAGGTCAAGGCAAAGCCGAAGAGCACCGAAAGACGGAAGCCGTAGATCAGCCGGGCGAGCACGTCGCGGCCCCGGTCGTCGGTGCCGAGCAGATGCGTTTTGCTGGGCGGCGCGGGCACAGCTTCGCCCAAAGAAAGGTCAATCGAATTGCTGCTGTACGGATTGAGCGGAAAATAAATTGTATTGCCGGGCGCGTTCAGTTTTTCCAGCAGATAGGGGTCGCGGTAGTCGGCCTCGGTCGCAAAATCGCCGCCGAAGGTGGTTTCCGCGTAGGTCTTGAAGAGGGGGAAATACCAGCCGCCTTCATAGTGAATGAGGAAGGGCTTGTCGTTGCTGAAAACCTCGGCGAAAAACGAGAGGACAAAGAGCAGGCCGAAGAGGATCAGGCTGTAGAAGCCGCGCCGATTTTTCTTGAAATTCCGCCATCTGCGCTGGGAAAGAGACTGTTTTTGCATCGCCTACTCCAGCTTGGCAAAACTGATTCGCGGATCCGCCCAAACATAGCTCAAATCGGAGAGCAGGCGGGAAATCAGGCCGAGGATGGTGAAGAAATACAAGGTGCCCAAAACCACCGGGTAGTCGCGGTTCAGCACCGACTCATACGCAAGCAAGCCCATGCCGTCCAAGGAGAAAATGGTCTCAATCAGCAGGCTGCCGGTGAAAAAAGCGGTGATGAAGGAGCCGGGAAAGCCGGTGATGATCGGGATGATGGCGTTGCGGAAGACATGGCCGTAAAGCACCTGCCCTTCGCTCAGGCCCTTGGCGCGGGCGGTGAGCACATACTGCTTGCGGATTTCTTCAAGAAAGGAGTTTTTCGTCAGCAAAGTCATCACCGCCAGACTGCCGACGGTCGAGGCGGTGACCGGCAGCACCATGTGCCAGAGATAATCAAGAATTTTTCCGCTCAGACTCAGTTCCTTCCAGTTGTCCGAAACCAAGCCGCGCAATGGAAAAATATTCCAGAAACTGCCGCCGCCGAAAAGGACGATCAGGGCGAGGCCGAGGACAAAGCCGGGAATGGCGTAGCCGATCAGAATCACCGTGCTCGTGGCCACATCAAAGCGCGAGCCGTCCCGCACCGCCTTGCGGATGCCAAGCGGAATGCAGACTGAATAGACAATCAGGAAGGACCAGAGGCCGAGCGACATCGAAACCGGCAGCTTGGAAATGACCAACTCGGCCACGCCTTTCTGGTGATAATAGGATTGGCCGAAATCAAAGACCACATACGCGGCCATCATGCTGAAGAAACGCTGCGCGGGCGGCTTGTCGAAACCGTAGAGTTTTTTCAGCTGCTCAATGCGCTGCGGATCAAGGCCCTGCTTGCCCTGATAAATGCCGCCCCCACCGCTGCCCGCCTCGCCGCCGCTGCCGCGTCGTTCAAGCTGGGCAACCATCTTTTCCACCGGCCCGCCGGGCACAAACTGGGTGATGGCAAACGTCACCAGCATGATGCCGAACAGCGTCGGGATCATCAGCAGGATGCGCTTGAGAATATAGGTGCTCATCAGCCTGATTCAGAATATCCTGATGTCGCCGAGCGGAACGCTGTCCGGCAGCTCCTCAATTTCCACAGTTTCAGCATCCTCGGCTTCTTCTTCCTTTTCCTCTTGGCCGGGCAGCAGCTCCCGCTTGCAGAAGAACATCATTCCTTCCGGCACCAAGGCCGCCGTGACTAATTCCCAGCCGTTGCGGCCCTCTTCATTGAGGAGGGTGTCCGTCTCCTCTTCATCAATATATTTTTCGCCTAAGATGCCGTCCTTCTGAAATTCGACAAGGAGGGTCTTATACTGCCATCGTGCGGTCATCGTGTGCTGAATCAGTTGATCAGTTGGTCGTTTTTGAAAATGCCTTTGACTGTGCGCCCGTCCGGATGCGTGACATTGCCTTCGCCGTTGCGTTTGCCCGCCTTGAACATGCCTTTGTACACACTGCCGTCGGTGTCGGTCAAGGTTCCGTAACCATTCGGCAGATCATGGGCGAACGCGCCGCTGTATTTTTTGCCATTTTTATAGGTCAGCGTGCCCTGCCCGGAGAAATAGCCTTCAGCCAGCTCGCCGACATACTTGCTGCCGTCCGGGAAAATATACGTTCCTTTGCCGTGATATAGCCCTTTGACGAAATTGCCCTCGTACGAGGAACCGTCCTGATACGTCAGGATGCCGCGCCCCTCGCGCTCGCCCTGCCGGAATGAACCGGTGTACTGCCTGCCGTCAGCAAAAACATAAGTGCCTTTGCCGTGAAACTTGCCTTGGACGAAATCGCCTTCATAAACTTCGCCGTTCGGCAGACGGAGGGTGCCCCAGCCGTGCATTTTGCCATTCTTCAGCTTGCCCTGATATTGCGAGCCGTCCGGCATCTGGACATTCGTCCCGCTGTTCTTCTGGCCGCGCTGCGGCGGCGCATCTGCAATTTTGTCGAAATTTTCTCGCACTGCTGGCGCAACTGGCGCAGTGGCTGTCTGCTCTTCCGGCGGCGGAGCAGAGGCAGGCAGGGATGGCGCGAGCAGTTCGGCTGAAGGCGGCACATTGTCCACTGCCGCCAGCGGAGCGATGCTGATTTGCGGAGCGGCTTGCTCCTCCAGCGCCGGTTCAGCGGCTGGGGCATTGTCAGCTAACTGGCCATTTTTAAACTCGCCCTCATGCACCACCCGACCGTCGGCGGAAGTCAGCTTGCCTCTGCCTTCGTAGCGGTCGTTATGGAAAAATCCTTCGTAACGGCTGCCGTCGGGCAGCTTCAGAACTCCGTAGCCCTCACGGGCATTGCCGACAAAGCCGCCTTTGTACAGGCTGCCGTCCGGGTAGCGGCGGGTCAGCTCGCCAACCGCCCGGCCTTCCTCAAAACGGCCTTCGTAAAAACTGCCGTCCGGTTGGGTCAATCTGCCGGGGCCATGCGGCAGACCCTCGCGGAAGCTGCCTGCGTATTTCCGTCCATCCGGCCAAACCAGCACGCCTTGGCCATGAAAACGGCCCATGAGAAAATCGCCTTTGTAACGGCGGCCATCGATTTCCGTCAGCGTGCCTTTGCCGCTGATGATTCCGTTTTCAAATTCCCCTTCGTAAACGCGCCCATCACGGCTTTTCAGTGTTCCTTGGCCATGAAAGCGGCCCCGGACAAAACTGCCGCTGTAGCGCATTCCGGCATCGGTGAGCACACCCTTGCCCCAGAGAAAGCCGTTTTTGAACCCGCCTTCATACATGCGTCCGTCCGCGCTTTCCAGCTTGCCGACACCGTTGCGGCAGTCGCCGGCCAAACAGGCGGCAGCAGCCGAAAACGGCTGGCATAACAAGGCGGCGATCAGCAGGACAGCGGTGCGCATCAGCAACTCAGATGATTTTCTCAATTTTGGCGGCAAAATCCTGCACCGCTGCCGGGTCGCCGATCTCCTCCACCAGCAGATCGGTCAGCTCGGCAAGGCGTTCTGGAACTGCCGGGCCTCCCTGCCGCCACCGGTCAATATAATCCTGCATGACCATTCCTGCAACAGGGCCGATGGCTCCGGCTAAGGCCTGCTCAATCCGGCAGAGCATCGCTTGCAGCCGGGCAGGGAACAGCTCAGTTTCTGGCAGGGGCGGCGGCGCGGCTTCTTTGGCCTGCGTTTCCGCCGCCGGAGCAGCGACAATGGGAGGCAGCGCGCTGATTATTTTCACTGTCAACTTGGCGGCGGCATCAGCCACAGCGGCACTGTCCGCATCCGGGCTGCACAGGGCCATCAGCACCGAGCCTACCTGAAAGGGCAGGCCGATCACCACATAACGGTCGAAAAAGAATTTGGCGGTTTTGATGTCAATGCCGCTCATCGCGCCGAGCTGAAAGAGACGGAGCAGGTGCGCACCTGCGGCCTGCTGAATACCATCAGCCAGTTTTTCGCGGGTCTCGCCGCAGAGCATTCCGTCTTTTTTGCCAAAAACACAGACTCCGACCACGCCGGGCAGAGCGGAGAGCTGGGCGATGAGCTTGTCCATGATCTCAGCCCCTGACCTTTTTCGGAGGATGGAGGGCGGCGCGGATGCGGTTGGTCACTGCTTGAGCCGAAGCCTGGCCATCCAGCAGCAGAGCGATGATCAGGCCGATGCCGGGCAGAATCAGCAGCAGTTCGCCGCTGCCCAAGGCCACCTGAATGCTGTGCGGTCCTTTGACCTCGCAGCCGAGGCTCTGCCGCATCTGGAGACTGCTCATCACCGTGTAGGTGATGAAATTGCAGAGCTGGCGGTTGTCCAAAGAACGGGCCACAGACTTGCCCTGCGGATTGAAAAGATAATAATGGCGGACTTCCGGCATGGCCATGATTTCAGCCAGCAGCCGCCGGAGGAGCGGATGTTTTTTTGCCGCCTCCGGCAGCGGCGGCTCGTCAAACAGGGAAGCCCCGTCTTCCCCAGCCGCGCTGGCGTGCAGGAGGATGCGGGCCAAGGATTGATTGACCCGCGTCATCCGGTCTTCCGGCTCGCTGACCCGGAAGGCAGGATTGCGCAGGGCGAGCAGCGCCTGCACCGCCTCCAGTCCGGCCTTGCCGTCGCAGCCAGCGTCAATGAGCTGCCCTTCTTTAAAAAAGAAGGCACCGCTTTTCTCCTCGGACGTGACCGTGAGCGTGCAGCTTGTGTGCTCATGCTCCAGCAATTGGAGGAACGAGGGCAGGGAAACGCCCGGAAAGTTCTGGTCAGCTTGGCCCGGGTTGATCATGCGGCGGCGTGCTCAGGAACGGTAGTTGGCGTTGATCTTGACGTAATCGCAGCTCAGGTCGCAGGTCAGCATTTCTGCCGCCGCAGCGCCTGCGCCAAGACGGACAGTGACTGCAAATTCTTTCTGCTTCAGTGCTTGGGTGGCGGCAGCTTCAGCCTCTTTGCCAAGGCCGAAGCCGTTTTCCACCAGCAGCGCGTCATCAAAGGCGATGGCAACGTGCTCCGGCTGAAATGCCGCCCCGGAGCGGCCCAATGCAGCGATGATCCGGCCCCAGTTCGCGTCTTCGCCGAAAAAGGCGGTTTTCACCAAGGGCGAATTGGCGATGGTGCGGGCGGCGTTGACTGCGTCCTCCTGCGATGCCGCGCCTTCAATGCGGACAGTCACTAATTTGGTCGCGCCCTCGCCGTCGCGGACGATTTGTTTGGCCAAGTCTTTGAACATGCCGTGCAGAGCCTCCGTGAACACCGCAAGCTGCTCCGGTCGGCTTTCATCCAGCAGCGTATTGCCTGCCGCGCCGTTAGCCAAGCAGAGCATGGTGTCGTTGGTCGAGGTGTCGCCGTCCACGGTGATCCGGTTGAACGACAAATCGGCCCCGCTGCGGACAGCGGCCTGCAAGGCTGGCTGGGCGATGTTCGCGTCGGTGATGGCGAAGCAGAGCATGGTCGCCATGTTCGGCATGATCATCCCCGCGCCCTTAGCGCAGGCGAGCAGATTGACCTCCACGCCGTCAATGCGGATTGTGGCCGACGCAATTTTCGGCACGGTGTCGGTGGTCATAATCGCCCGTGCCAGTTCGTCAAAGCTGTCCTCAGAGAGCTTGGCAGCCAGCCTGGGCATGGCTGCGGCAAAAGGAGCCGGATCGAGCTGCGCCCCGATCACGCCGGTGGAGGCCACCTGCACCAGTTCCTCATCAATTTTCAGAGCCTGCGCCGCCAGTGCGCCCACAGTGCGGGCCATGCGCATTCCTTCCTCGCCGGTGCAGGCATTGGCGTTGCCGCTGTTGACAACAATTGCCTGCGCTTTGCCGGAGCGCAGCCGCTCCATGCCGAGCAGCACCGGCGCGGCCTTGACCGTGCTGGCCGTGAACACCGCGCCCAAAGCTGCCGGAGTCGCAGAATAAATCAGGGCGAGATCCAGCCTGTCCTTATAACGAATGCCAGCCTGAACAGCGGCGGCAGAAAATCCTTTCACCTTCATGCAATACCCTGCTTCTGTCTGGAGTTTTCCGGTCCGCAGCGGACCGGTCATGATCACTGTCCTATCTTATCACAGGGAGGAGCTTCTGTACAGCATGTTAATGCCCGCCCTGACCGCAAAAATCGCTGTTCACAGGCTGCGCTGGGGAAAGGAATTGTTTCCCTTCTGCGGCAGATATGATAAGATTTGGACAAACAGTTGAAAAAATACTGACAGGAGCCTGCCATGACAGCTGGTGAGAAAAAGGACGGAAACGACACGGAAAAAACAGGCGAGCCGGTGCGCCTGCATGAAGGAACTGCGGCTAAAAATCTCCATAAGAAGGAGAAAAAAAATCGCCGCGCCGTTTGGATAGATGAAGAAACGATAGAATATGAGACAGAGCTGAAGACCCTTCAGATTGAGCTGATGAAGCTCCAGCTCCACATCAAGGCCAAAGGCATGAGGGTGCTGGCGATTTTTGAGGGCCGGGACGCGGCGGGCAAAGGCGGCACCATCAAGCGGATCACTGAATTCCTCAATCCGCGCACCACCCGCGTGGTGGCCCTGTCCAAGCCCAGCGACACCGAAGTGACGCAGTGGTATTTTCAGCGTTATGTCTCGCACTTGCCAGCGGCGGGCGAGCTGGTGCTTTTTGACCGCTCGTGGTACAACCGGGCGATGGTTGAGCCGGTGATGGGCTTCTGCACCGACGAGCAGCACAAACGTTTCCTGAAAGATGTGCCGCTGTTCGAGCAGATGCTGGTCAAAGACGGCATGATTCTTTTCAAATTTTACTTCTCCGTCTCCAAAGAGGAGCAGGCCCGCCGCTTTGAGGCAAGAAAGACCGATTTGCTCAAGCAGTACAAGCTCTCGCCGGTGGACAGCCTTGCCCAGCAGCACTGGGATCAGTACAGTGTGAAGAAATTCCAGATGCTGAATGAGTCAAACCGCAGCATCAGCCCGTGGACCATCGTCCGCTCTGACAACAAAAAGAAAGCGCGGCTCAACTGCATGAAGCATCTGCTCGCCCATATTGACTACCCGGAGAAAATTGCGGCGGAACAGCTGAAAACCGACCCGGAGATTGTCATTTCCGGCATTGATGAAATTCAGCACATGGAAGAGCATCTGTTCAAGCCGGTGCTGCTCCGAGGCTGAATAACAAAAAACGAAGGGAGAACGCCGGTGGTCAGCATCAATGTCATCTTCTGGACGTTCATTCTGCTTTTTGCTCTGATCGGCTCCATGCGCACATGGAGCAAAGAGCTGCTGGTGATGTTCAGCGTCATCTTGGCCCTGTTCATCATTCAGGTTGTCCAGACCTATGTGGGGCCGGTATCGAGGATGCTTGCATCCGGCAATCCGACAGGGCAGTTTTGCCTTTGGTCGATAGTGATCATCATCTTTGCCATGTTCGGCTACCATATTCCCGCTGTGCATAAGCTGGCCGGGGTGAAGCTGAACAGCTCCCGCGACCGCCTGCAAGACTGGCTGCTGGGCGCAATCATCGGGGCCTGCAACGGCTACATGATCGTCGGCACCATCTGGTCGTATCTGCACATGGCCGGCTATCCCTTCGCAGAGACCTACATGATTCCGCCCAAGCCCGGCACCCCTGCGGGCGACGCAGCCATAAAGCTGATCACGTGGCTGCCGCCCGCATGGCTCGGCGTGCCGGAAATTTATTTCGCCGTCGCTATCGCCTTCACAATTATCGTGATCGTGTTTATCTGAAGCGGACTGCGCAGCTGACGTTCCACGTTGGCTGCGATCTCTTCCTGCCAGCTTGACGCAGTCTTGCGCCCATCTCTTCTGCGCAAAACTGATTGCACTGTCCAGCCTCTTCGTTACAGGCTTTTCACCTCATAACCACCGCAAAACTTACGCTTAGAGGAACTCAGCAGATGAGCCAATTGATCGAATTTTACGACACCACCCTGCGGGACGGCACCCAGGCCGAGAACTTCAATCTTTCGGTTGACGACAAGATCCGCATCACCAAGCAGTTGGACAAGCTCGGCATTGACTTCATCGAGGGCGGCTGGCCCGGCTCAAATCCTCTGGCGGTGGAATATTTTGAGAAAATGAAGGCCGTGGAGCTGAAACACGCCAAGCTGGCCGCCTTCGGCGCGACCCGGCATTTTCAGAACCAGCCGGACAAAGACCCGAACCTGCTCGCCCTGCTGGCGGCCAAGACTCCGGCAGTGACGATTTTCGGCAAAAGCTGGGACATTCATGTTCACGCCGCCTTGCGCATCCAGCTCGAAGACAACCTGCAACTCATCGAGGATTCGCTCGCCTTCCTGCGTCCGCATGTCCGGCACCTGATCTATGATGCCGAGCATTTCTTTGACGGCTTTAAGAATAATCGGGAATATTGTTTAGCTACGCTGGGGCAGGCGGTGAAAGGCGGAGCCGAGACTTTGGCTCTCTGCGACACCAACGGCGGCACGCTGCCGCACGAGATTCCGCCGATCATCGAGCGGGTGAAGGAATTCCTGCGCGAGCTGGGCAGCACGGTCAAGATCGGCATCCATCCGCACAATGATTCGGAAACCGGCGTGGCCAACGCGCTGATGGGCGTATCGCTCGGCGTGCGCCAAGTGCAGGGCACGATCAACGGCTACGGCGAACGCTGCGGCAACGCCAACCTGACCTCAATCATCCCGGCAGTGATCTGCAAGATGGGCCTCGAAGCCGAGGTGGGCAAGAACATTGACCAGCTCTATTTCACCTCCCGTTTTGTCAATGAACTGGCCAATCTGCCGCACAACCGCTATCAGCCCTATGTGGGCGAGTCCGCCTTTGCCCACAAGGGCGGCATCCACGTCAGCGCGGTGCAGCGCAACCCGGTGACCTATGAGCATATCGCCCCGGAAAAAGTGGGCAATGTCCGCCGCATCCTGATTTCCGATCAGGCGGGCAAGTCCAATGTCCTGCACAAGGCGGTGAAATACGGTCTGAACTTGCAGCCGGACGACCCGGCCATGAGCACGATCATCCGCGAGCTGAAAGAGCTGGAGAATCAGGGCTTCCAGTACGAGGGCGCGGAGGCCAGCTTTGAGCTGCTCATGCGCCGGGCGATGGGACTGGAGCAGCAGTTCTTCACGCTGGAGAGCTTCCGGGTGATGAACAGCAAGCGGATTATGGATACTTCCTCGCTCACCGAGGCCACCATCCGCCTGAGCGTAAACGGCGAAGAGGAGCACACCGCCAGCCTCGGCGACGGCCCGGTTAATGCCTTGGACAAGGCCATGCGCAAGGCATTGCTGCGTTTTTACCCGCGCTTGGAGGAGATGGAGCTGGTGGACTACAAGGTGCGCGTCCTTTCCGGCGAGCACGGCACCGGCGCCAAGGTGCGGGTGCTGGTCGAGAGCCGCGACGCAAGCAGTCAGTGGGGCACGGTCGGCGTGTCGTTCAACATCATCGAGGCGAGCTGGCAGGCTTTGGAGGATGCGGTGAACTACAAGCTGATGAAGGATGCGAGAGGGTAACTGCCGTAGGGGCGAATTTTTTTTCGCCCCTGCTGAAGGAAATCTATCATGAATCAGATAATTTTATTTAATGAAGTGCTGGAAGCTGTTGATCATCTTCCTTTAGATGAGCAGGAGTCTCTGATTGATGTGATTCGTCGCCGGATAGCCGCTCGCCGCCGTCAGGAGATGTCGAAGCTCGTGATCTCAGCACGGGAAGAGTGTGCAAATGGCACGCTGAAGCCTGAGAGTCCTGACGATATAATGCGTTCTCTCCTGCTTTCCGAAGATGCTTTTCATCCTTTGCTGAGAACGCACAAGCTGAAAGGCAACTTGGAAGGCTCTTGGGCGTGCAGTGTTGCGTATGATCTTAGAATTGTCTTTTCTTTTGTGGATTATGCAGGCAGCGAAGCCATTTTGCTGGAAGCAATAGGCACACATGATGAGGTGTATTGAGCCGTAGGGGCGAAAAATTTTTCGCCCCTGCAGGACAACCCAAACCGAAGACCACCCCCATGAAACACCTCCTCCTCGTCCTGCTGGCCCTGCTGCTGGCTGCCGCAGCCTTGGCGGGCGAACCGCCCACCGCGCCCATGCTGCGCATAGAAACCGGCTTTCACACCGCCGTGATCACTCGGATTGCCACGGACAGCCAAGGCCGCTGGATAGCCACCGCCTCGCATGACAAGACCCTGCGCCTTTGGGAGGCCAAGGACGGCAGCCTGCTCCGCGCCTTCCGCCTGCCCAGCGGCGCAGGCAATGAGGGCAAGCTCTATGCCGCAGCGATGGACCCGGCAGGCGAATGGCTGGCTGCGGGCGGGTGGAGCAAGCTGGGATATGAAGGCTTCGGGAATCACAATATCTACATCCTTGACCGGGCCAGCGGCCAGCTCCGCCAGCGCATTGAAGGGCTGGAGAATGTCATCAACCATCTCTGCGTTTCCCCGGACGGACGCTGGCTGGCCGCCGCGCTGTTTGGCGGACAAGGGCTGCGGGTGTACGATGCCAAGCAGGGCTTCCGTCCTGTCTTTGCGGACCGCGACTACGGCAAGGACAGCTACGGCTGCGCCTTCAGCCCGGACAGCCGCAGCTTAGTCAGCACCTGCTTGGACGGTGGACGGGGAAGGCTTCCGCAAAGAGCGGCAGGCCGCAGCCCAAGGCGGCAAGGAGCCGTACAGCATCGCCTTCCACCCGGCAGGCGACCGGATTGCAGTCGGCTTCAACGACAGCACGGCAGTCACGATCGTGGATGCGGAGCGGCTGACCAAGCTCTATGCCGCAGACACGAGTGGCATTGACAACGGCGATCTCAGCAGCGTGGCTTGGTCGGCGGACGGCAGCGTCCTCTTTGCCGGGGGACTGTATGATGACGGCAGCGGCAACAACCCTGTGCTGCGCTGGGCGGACAAGGGCCAAGGCAAACGGGAAACGTGGCAGGCGGCGGATACGTCAGTGATGGATATTAAGCCGCTGCCGGACGGCGGCATTGCCGTTGGCACGGGTGATCCTGTCCTGCTCCGCTATGACCAGCACGGTCGGAAGCAGCTTGATCTGCGCCCCAATCTCCCGGATTTGCGCAACAAGCTGGGAGACAGCTTTCAAATCAGCAAGGACGGCAGGCAGATTACTTTCGGCTTGGGCTATGGCGGTGCAGACCCGGCCTGCTTTGACCTGAATCAGCGGCAGCTGCGCAAGGGGCAATGCCAAGGCAGCCTGACTGCCCCGCGCACGGCGGCGGATGGCCTGAAGATTGAGGACTGGAAAGATCAGTATAATCCCGCGCTCAACGGCAAGCCGCTGGCCTTGTACCAGTACGAACGCTCTCGCAGCGCAGCCATTGCCCCGGACGGCCAGCGTTTTCTTCTTGGCGCAGATTGGTCGCTGCGCTGCTTTGACCGTCAGGGCAAGGAAGTCTGGCGGCAGCCGGTGCCGGGCGTTGCTTATGGCGTGAACATCAGCAAGGACGGCAGGCTGGCCGTGGCCGCATTTCATGACGGCACCATCCGCTGGTTCCGCCTCAGCGACGGCGAGCCGCTGCTTTCCCTTTTCACAACCAAGGACGCGGCCAAGTGGGTGCTGTGGACACCGGGCGGCTGGCATGACAGCAGTCCGGGCGGGGACAGCCTGATCGGCTGGCAGGTCAACAACGGCAAAGACCGGCTGGCGGACTTCTTCCCGGCCAGCCAGTTCCGCGAGCGTTTCTACCGCCCGGATGTGGTCGCCGCAGTGCTGGAGACGCTGGACGAGAACAAGGCGCTTGCTCAAGCTGATGCGGCCTTGGGCAGGCAGCGTTCCGCTCCGGCCCAGCTTGCCGTGCCGCCCGCCATTGAGCTGCTTTCCCCGGCGGACGGCAGCGGCTTCAGCAGTCCCACCCTGAGTCTGCGCTACCGGGTGCGGACGCACGGCGGCCCGCCGGTCAGCGCGATTCAGGTGCGGGTGGACGGCGGCATCCGCCTCCGCAAGACGGTGGAGCGGCGCGACGGCAAGGAATGGGAAGACAGCCTTGAACTGACCCTGCCCGCCAAGGACATGCTCCTGAGCCTGATCGCTGAAAACGAGCAGGCTGTCTCGCCGCCTGCGGCAATCCAGCTCACATGGCAGGGCGGCGCGGATGCCCTCAAGCCTGTCCTCTACGTGCTCGCTGTGGGCATTGACGAGTACGACGCGCCGGAGATCAACCTGCATGAGGGCAAGAAATACCTCAAGTACGCCAGCGCGGATGCGCAGGCATTTGTTGCCCTGATGGCGCGGCAGGCCGGAGAGGGCAAGCTCTACCGCGAGGTCAAGCTCCGCCCGCTGCTCAACCGGGATGCGGACAAGGACGCGGTGGTGGAAGGGCTGGAGTGGATCAAGGAGAAGACCACAGACAACGACGTGGCGATGGTCTTCCTCGCCGGACACGGCAAGCTCGACCAGCACGGCGACTACTATTTCCTGCCCAAGGACTTCAAGCCGTGGCATTACACCAGCAGCGGCGTGTCCTACGACATCATCCGCAGAACCGTGTCCCGGCTGCAAGGCAAGGCATTGTTCCTGCTCGACACCTGCTATTCCGGCAAAGCGGTCGGAATGCGCGGCAGCGGCAGCGGCGAGGTGGACATCACCAAGATCATCAACGACATGGCCGCCACGGAAAACGGCGTGGTGGTGCTCTCCGCCACCACTGGCCAGCAGACCGCGCCATTCAAGTCGGGGAGATCAGAACCTACATCGCGGGCCGGGTGAAAGAGCTGACTGACGGCCAGCAGACCCCGGCGGTGGTCATCCCGGAGAATGTGCCGGACTTTCCGGTGCTGGTGCTGCCGTGACTGGATGCGCTGCCCTGCCGCACCACTATATAGCTGGAGCAGGATAAAATGACTCTTTCCCGTAGGGGCGGCCCCCTGTGGCCGCCCTGTATTTCCACGTTATTCCGGGGTGCTGCACGGGCAGGCACGGGGGCCTGCCCCTACGACGGACGGCTGAAAGGATGATCAAATTACACTGTTCTGGCTATAGTGCGGCAGACGGTTGCACCATAGTGCAACGACTGCTTCCACTATAGTAGAACGTTGCGTCACACTATGGAGGAACTAATCTGCGCCATGATGCGGCTTGACGCGGACAACAGTATCTACATTGCACAGCCGCACAACAGAATTTTCGTTGCTGTTCGTTTGGCTGAATCCCAGACGGCAAAATCCTTTATGCGGCAGCAGCTCATTTCTATTCTACATCTGACTTGTGTTATGAATTTTGATTTGTTGCGTAGGGGCGAAAAAATTTTCGCCCCTACATTGCACTTTTTTTCTTTTTTTACTCACGGGAACTGCCGGTTCAGCATCCTTCTGCCTGGAAGGGAGAGAACAAGGCGGAAGCCAAAGCTGCCATAGCGAATCCCCGGCGGATTGACATACCGATAGACAGCGCGGCAGTCCTGCGAATAGTCGAAAAAACTGCCGCCGCGCAAAACGCGGAGCCCGCCGCTCTCAGGCCCCTGCGGATTATCCTTAGGACTGGAGGCGTAATACTCTTTTCCGTAACCCAAGTTGTGACCTATAACATTGTTTTTTCAATACCGTAAGCCAAGATAAAAAGAAAAACCTTCAATTCAAAACCATGCGAGGTGACAGCATGAATATGTGCTGGAAATCTTTGGGT